>CAIXGU010000273.1 GCA_903919045.1 uncultured Eubacteriales bacterium
GACCTGCTGGTCGGCGTCGTACAGGTCCTCCTCGTCGTCGTTCACGAGAACGTACGTGTTGATGGGGTCGTAGCCTGCGCTCAGGGCGTACCGGTCGATCGGAACCGGTCCGATCGTCGAGAGCCGGCTCGCGATGACGGTCAGGGTGAAGAACTGCATGTCGTTGCCGATCGCATTCGTCGCACGGATGTAGAACTGGTAGGTTCCGATGGCGATGTCCTTGATCGATAGCTTCCCGTTCCCGTCGATCGTGACGCCGCCGGGAGCCCGGAGGACTTCCCAGGAGATCGGCGCCGTTCCGGTCGCCGTGCATTGGAACGTGCCGCCGTTCGCGCGCGTTGCCTTGTCGGCGCTCGTGATGACGGGCTTGCTGGGCATCGGAGTGGGGGAGGGCGAAGGAGACGGCGTCGGGGACGGCGACGGCGTCGGCGTCGCGGCGGAGGTCGGAGCCGTCGTCGGCGTCGGTTCTCCGGATTGGACGACCGTCAGGGTGACGTCCTGCGAGACGGGCGGATAGTCGTCCTCCGCATAGATCGGGTACGTGCCGGGCGGGAGGATCGGCTTCGTCTTGCGGTGCGACGTGACCGTGAGCGTGAAGCCGTAGGTTCCGGCCGGGGTCCCGGCGGGCACCGAGACCAGGCCTGCGACGTCGATCGCGACGCCAGCCGGGGCGCCCGTCAGCTGGTACGTGAAGGGGGAGACGCCCGTGGCCTCGACCTGGAAGGCGCCGCCGTCGGTCGTGCAGCCGTACTGGGCGGGGCTCGTGATGACCGTGGGATTCGAATGCTTCTGCCAGACCCAGCGGACCTCGACGCGGTTGTCGGCCATGGCGGTGCCGTTCATGGCCGTGAGGTACGGCAGGAAGACCGGCGCGGGGGCGGGCTTCAGGGTCACCGGCTTGTCGATGGGCGCCATGCTGGCCGTCGAATAGTACGGTATGGTCCCGTGGATCAGGCCGTCGATCCCGTAGGTGAAGGAGTACTTCTTGAAGAGGTCCTGCGTCGAGAAGCCGAACATCTGGTACTGGATCGTCACGTCCGACGGCACCTTGGGCCCGCGGACGTTCGCGATGTAGATCCGCTCCATATAGGCGGCGGAATCGACCGTCCGGCCCTGCGCGTCGACGGTCCGGACGCGGGAGCCCGGCACCTCCTCGTACGTCCGGCGCACGCTGAGGGCCATCGTCGGCTTCGTCCAGGGCTTCGACGTCACGTGGTAGCCGTCCTTCTCGAGATGCAGCAGGAACCGGTCGGTCGGCACGATGTCCAGCGGCTCTCCGTCGCTCGCCGGCGACCCGGCGGGCAGCGATCGCGTGTCGTAGTTGCCCCAGGCGTCGGTCGTCACCGTTACCTTCTGCCCGTCCGCATACTGGTTCGTCGAGATCTCGTTCCGGACCTGCACGTCCACGGCGCCGTGGTCGTAGTAGATCATGTGCGAATCGAGGTCGGGGTCGCCCGTGGCGCTGCCCCAGTTCCGGACGCGGACGGGCACGACCTGCCCGAACGCGTAGTCGTTGAGGAAGTCGGCCTCCTCGGTCGTGATCGAGCCGAACGGGAACGTCGTCCCGACCGGGTCGCATTCGTACTTGCCGCCCTCGAGCTGGATGCTGACCTGGTCCCCCTGCTTCAGGTCGACCCCGTACAGGTGGTACTCGCCGTTCGCGCCCGTGACGAGCGTCGGGTTCTCCGACGCCTTGTAGAGGACGGCCGCCGGCTGCGCGCCCCCGGTCCAGGCCGGCTGCACCTTGATGTCGACGGGCACGTTCGGCGCCGGCACCCACGTCAGCTTGGTCCCTTCCTTGTGCGTGGTCTGGACGATGCCTCCGACGACGTTCTGGTAGGCGTCCGTGTCCTGGATCTTCACGAGGTACGAGGCCATGTCGGCCTGCCGTCGCTTGAAGATGGTGAGATGGAGGTTCACGATGTCGAACCGGCGCCCGAGCAGGGTGACGTAGAGCTGCACGAGCCCGTAGAGCTCGACGTCCATCTTCGCGGGCGGTCCCGCGTCGCCGGTGATCGTGATGCCGACCCCGACGAAGACGCCCGCTCCGGCGATGTCGAGGCCGAACAGGTTGATGGCCACCATCGCCCCGGCCTTGATCGTCCCGTCGATGCGGCCCGAGATCTCGAGGTTCCCGGTCATGCCCATCTTGTCGGGCGGCAGCTTGAAGTAGGGGGTCGCGGTGACCGGGAGGCCGAAGAAGCAGTGCCCGGCGACGCCGACGGTCGTGGTGGCCCACTGGCGGGCCTGGATCTCGATCTGGATCTTCCCGTCCAGGGTGAGGACGAGGAAGATGCCGCCGGAGATGCTGCCGACGCCGAAGTCGATGTCGATGCCGTAGATCGGGATCCGGACCTCCTCGTGGACCTCGATCCCGACGGAGGCCTGCAGGAAGACCTCCTGAGACTGGGAGAGCCCGAAATGGTAGCCGCCCATGGGGTCGTAGGCCGCGTCGAGGGCGAGGTCCCCGATGCCGAGGCCGCCGCTCAGGGCCACCGTCACGGATTCGCCGCTGCCGAGATAGCCCGTGATCTCGAACCCTGCCGGGAAGAGGATCGGGATGAGGGGCATCTTCAGGTGCTTGAACTGGTTGAAGTTCTTCTCGAGCTCGAACTTCGCGAACGCGGCGTCCGAAACGACGCAGTCCACGATGCGCGGGTCGGAGAAGCCCGTGATGTTGGCGCGCGTGAGCTGCAGCGTCTGCTCGGGGATGTTCAGGCTGTCGACGAGCTCGCCGATCTGGGGCTGCGTCACGCCGTAGCTCTGGCTGTAGGGATAGGTCGTCTCGCCTTCGCTCTCGGGGCCGACGACCTTGAAGGCGGTGCCGGTCGTCGGATCCGCGAAGATCGTGCCGGGCTGGACCTGGGCGGCGCCGACGAGGTTCTGGAGGAGCGATTTCGAGATGAAGCCGCCCTCGGCTACGACGCGGGAGCGGGAGAGCCGCGCGTCCGTCTTGTCCGCGAGGATCTCGCCGGCCGAGCGGATCGCGTCCGACACGGAGGAATCGACGAGGCGGACGCCGTCCTTCAGCTGGTAGGTGACCCCCTTGAGCTTCGCGGGCTGCTGCAGTCCGACGAAGGTCTTCCACTTGTCGGGCGGGGGCAGGTACGTGAACTGGTAGCCCGTCGCCGTGGGCATCCGGTCCCGCGCGGAGAGGTCGATCGCGGAGAGGGCCTGCGCCGTGGGCTCGAAGGAACGGGCGACGGCGCCGGCGGGGACCGCGGAGGAGAAGACGAGGACGAGCGCGAGGACGACCGACAGGATCCGCTTCATGGCATCCATCCTCCTCTGGCAAGGCAGGACCGTCGAATGCTCCGGAAACGCACGGACCGCCTCCATGATACCACTCCGGGCCGTGCAGGAGCCCCTTTCCGGCCTCCGCGGCACGGCGGCCGGCATGCGGCCGACGCCGCGCGGCGCTTCCCCACGGGCGAGGGCATGCGCTATAATCGGTGCGTTCCCGGAAGGAGGGTTCAGGACCGTGGCATACCCGCTGCTCGAGGAGAACGTCGGACGGCTCGTCGCCGTGAACGGGACCCTCGTCGAATCGCAGGGACTGGCCGGGCTCGCGCTCACGCAGCCCGTCGAGGACGAGGCCGTATACGAGGTGATCCGCGTGGCGGACGGCGTCCCGCTGTTCTGGGAGGACCACGTCGCGCGCCTCGACGCCTCGCTCGCCTCCGCCGGCCTCCCGCCCGTGGATCCGGCCGCCCTCGCGCACGACGCGAAGGCGCTGGTCGCGGCGCTGCCGCTCGAATCCGGGAATCTCCGCGTCGTCGTCACCGAGGCCGTGCGCGTGATGCACCGGCGCCGCCATTTCTATCCGCCGGAGGAAGCCTATTGGACGGGCGTCCCGGTCGGGACGATGGCCTGGAGCCGCTTCCGTCCGGGCGAGAAGGCCGTGCGGGCGGACTACACGGCCGCCGTGGCGGCGAAGCTCGCGCAGCCGGGCCCGTTCGGGACCTATTTCGAGACCCTGCTCGTGTCCCCCGACGGGCGCATCCCCGAGGGCAGCCGCACGAACGTCTTCTTCTTCGACCGCGCCGCCGGCGTCCTGCGCACCGCGCCGGATGCGGACGTGCTGCTCGGCGTGACGCGGCGCCACGTGCTCGAGGCCGCGCGGCGCGCCGGCGTGCCGGTGCGCTTCGAGACGGCGACCTGCGCGGAGATGGACGAAGGGCGCTTCCCGGCGGTGTTCCTCACGGGGACGTCGATCGGCGTGCTGCCGGTCTCCTCCGTCGAGGAGCGGACGCTCGGATCGGCCCAGGACGACCTCGTGTCCCGCATCCGGAAGGAATACGACCGGATCGTCGACGAATACATCCGCACGCATGGAGGTGGACTCGTCCCATGACTCAGGAAAAAGGCACCGTCTCGGTCCGCACGGAGAACATCTTCCCCATCATCCGCAAGTGGCTCTATTCCGACCACGACATCTTCCTGCGCGAGCTCGTCTCGAACGCGGCCGACGCGCTGAGCAAGATGCGCCGCCTGGTCTCGCTCGGCGAGGCCGAGGTCCCGGAGGGCACCGCCTGGCGCATCGACGTCGTCGAGGACAAGGAGAAGGGGACGCTGTCGTTCACGGACAACGGGATCGGCATGACCGCCGACGAGGTCCGGAAATACATCAACGAGATCGCCTTCTCGGGCGCCGTCGACTTCGTCGAGAAGTACAAGGACGCCTCCGCGGAGGGAGCGGGCATCATCGGCCACTTCGGCCTCGGGTTCTACTCGTCGTTCATGGTGTCGGACCGCGTGCGCATCGACACGCGCTCGTACCGCCCGGGCGAGGAGGCCGTCCGCTGGGAGAGCGAGAGCGGCACCGAGTACGAGCTCTCCGCGTCCGACCGCGCCGAGCGCGGGACGACCGTCACGCTCTTCCTCTCCGAGGAGGGGAAGGCCCTGCTCGAGCCGGGCAAGGCGCGCGCCGTGATCGAGAAGTACTGCGCGTTCATGCCGTACCCGATCCACCTCGACGGCGCCGAGGAACCGATCAACGACACGTCGCCGCTGTGGCTGAAGAACCCGAAGGACTGCACGGACGAGGAGTACCGCGCCTTCTACCGGAAGGCCTTCTCCGACTACCGCGACCCGCTGTTCTGGATCCACCTCAATATGGACTATCCCTTCAGCCTCAAGGGGATCCTGTACTTCCCGCCGCTCGACAACGTCTACGAGACGCTCGAGGGACGCATCAAGCTCTACTACAACCAGGTCTTCGTGGCGGACAACATCAAGGAGGTCATCCCGGAGTTCCTCTTCCTCCTCAAGGGCTGCCTCGATTGCCCGGACCTGCCGCTCAACGTGTCACGCAGCTTCCTCCAGAACGACGGCTACGTGCAGAAGCTGTCGACGCACATCGTGCGCAAGGTGTCCGACCGGCTGACCGGCCTGTTCGAGAATTCGCGCGCCGAATACGAGGGCTTCTGGCCGGACATCGGGCCGTTCGTGAAGTACGGCTGCCTGCGCGAGGAGAAATTCTACGACCGGATGAAGGACGCGATCGTCTACAAGCAGGTCGACGGGACCTACGCCACGCTCGACGCCTACCTCGAGGCGAACGGGGAGAAGGCGCCCGAGAAGGCGTGGTACACCGTGGACGCCGCGAAGCAGGCGAGCTACGTGCGCATCTTCCAGGGCAAGGGGATCGGCGTGCTCGTGCTCGACCACGAGCTCGACAACCCGTTCATGAGCTTCATCGAGTACAAGCACGGGAAGGTGCGCTTCCAGCGCATCGATTCGGAGCTCTCGGGCGAGGCCGCCTCGCCGGAGACCGAGGAGCGCCTGCGGACGCTCTTCCGCGCGGCGTCGGGCGACGCGAAGCTGGACGTCCAGGTGCGCTCGCTCGGAGTCGACGGGCTGCCGGCGATGCTGTCGGAGTCGGAGCAGTCGCGGCGCATGCAGGAGATGCGGAAGCGCTTCGAGGACCAGCGCCGGCGGACCGGCGCGAAGGCGAAGAAGGACGCGGCGGCGGCGGAAGGGGATGCCGAGGACCAGGCGGCCGAGGACCTCTTCGGCAGCGAGAAGTTCGACGAGCTGTTCCCGCTCGACCGCACGCTCGTCGTGAACCACGACAGCGCGCTCGTGAAGCGCCTCGAGATGCTCGCGGAGCTGCCGAGCCTCGCGGAGCAGGCGAACGAGGTGGCGATGCATCTGTACGACCTGGCGCGGCTGGGGCACGGCTCGCTCGGCGCGCAGGAGATGCACGCGTTCCTCGAACGGAGCGTGCGCCTGCTGGAGAAGGCGGCGGACGCCGTCCGGCAGGAAGGCTAGGGAGTCGGCCGAGGGCGGCGCGCGGGGGTGACCCGGGCGCCGCGCGGCTTTCCGGGAGGTGGAGATGGGTCCGGTGGTCCGACGGCTGTTCGTCGAGAAGCGCCCGGGGTTCGACGTCGAGGCGCGCGGCCTCCTGCACGACCTGCGGGACGGCCTGGGCGCGCGCGGGCTCGCCCGCGTCCGCGTGCTCAACCGGTACGACGTGTCCGGCCTGTCGGACGAGGAGTTCGCGAAGGCCCGCGGCCTCGTGTTCTCGGAGCCCATGGTCGACGACGTGTCCGACGAGTCGGCCGACCTCGCGGGGGCGGCCGCCGTGGTCGCGGTCGAGCCGCTCCCCGGGCAGTTCGACCAGCGGGCGGACTCGGCGGCGCAGTGCGTGCAGATCCTGACGGGCGGGGAGAAGCCGCTCGTGCGCACGGCGCGCGTCGCGGCCCTCTACGGGACGCTGGACGCGGAGTGGATCCGCCGGATCGAAGGCTATCTGATCAACCCGGTCGAGAGCCGCAGGGCCGCGGAGGAGAAGCCCGCGACGCTGGAGCAGGACCTGCCGGAGCCGGACGACGTGCCGGTCGCGGACGGGTTCCGCGCCCTCGACGCCGCCGGCCTCGCCGCGATGCGCGCCGCCTGGGGCTTCGCCATGTCCGATGACGACCTCGCGTTCACGCAGGCGTTCTTCCGCACCGAGGGCCGCGACCCGTCGGAGACCGAGCTGCGCGTGCTCGACACGTACTGGTCCGACCACTGCCGCCACACCACGTTCCTCACGCGCATCGAGGGCGTCTCGTTCGAGGGCATCGACGACGAGGGCGGCGGCGCGGCCTTCGCGCACTTCCTGCAGGGCGTGCACGAGGACTACCGGGCGACGCGCCGCGCGCTGTACGCGGACCGCCTCGAGAAGAAGCCGGAATGCCTCATGGACCTCGCGACGATCGGAATGAAGCGCCTGCGCGCCGAGGGGCGCCTCGCCGACCTCGACGAGTCCGAGGAGATCAACGCGTGCAGCCTGCGGGCCGTCGTCGAGGTGGACGGGAAGCCCCGGGACTGGCTCGTGATGTTCAAGAACGAGACGCACAACCACCCGACCGAGATCGAACCGTTCGGCGGTGCGGCGACCTGCCTCGGCGGCGCCATCCGCGACCCGCTCTCCGGGCGCGCGTACGTCCATCAGGCGATGCGCGTGACCGGCGGCGCCGACCCGCGCGCCCCCTTCGACGCGACGCTCCCGGGCAAGCTCCCGCAGCGGCGCATCGCGACCGGCGCGGCGGCCGGCTACAGCTCCTACGGCAACCAGATCGGCCTCGCGACGGGCCTCGTCGACGAGGTGTACCACCCGGGCTATCTCGCGAAGCGCATGGAGATCGGCGCCGTGATCGCGGCGGCCCCGGCGGAGAACGTCGTGCGGGCGCGCCCCGCGCCGGGCGACCGCGTCGTCCTGCTGGGCGGGAGGACCGGGCGCGACGGCATCGGCGGCGCGACGGGCTCCTCGAAGGAGCACGACGAGACGTCGGTCGAGACCTGCGCGTCCGAGGTGCAGAAGGGCAATCCCCCGACCGAGCGCAAGATCCAGCGCCTGTTCCGGGATCCGGAGGTGGCGCGGCGCATCCGGCGCTGCAACGACTTCGGGGCCGGCGGCGTGTCGGTCGCGGTGGGCGAACTCGCCGAGGGCCTGCGCATCGACCTCGACCGCGTGCCCAAGAAGTACGCCGGCCTGTCCGGCACCGAGACCGCGATCTCCGAGTCGCAGGAGCGCATGGCCGTCGTGCTCGCGCCCGGCGATGTCGCCTTCTTCCTCGAAGCCGCGCGCCGCGAGAACCTCGAGGCGACCGAGATCGCCGAGGTGACGGAGGAGCCGCGCCTGCGGATGGAATGGCGCGGGCGCACGCTCGTCGACCTGCCGCGCCCGTTCGTCGACTCGAACGGCGCTCCGGCGCGGACGACGGTGCGCGTGCCGGCCGCCCCCGGCGCGGCGGATTACTTCCGGCTGCCGCACCCGGACGCGAAGGGCGGCCCGGACGCGGGCTTCGCGTCGCGCCTGCGCGACGTGCTCGGCGGCCTCGCGGGGTGCTCGCGGCGCGGCCTCGCGGAGCGGTTCGACGCGACGATCGGCGCCGGGACGGTCCTCATGCCGTTCGGCGGCGCGACGCAGACGACGGCCGAGGAGGGCATGGCGGCGCTCTTCCCGGTGGAGACGGGCGAGACGGACGACTGCACGCTGATGGCCTACGGCTTCGACCCGCGCCTGGCCGAGCGCAGCCCCTTCCACGGCGCGGTCCACGCGGTCGTCGAATCGCTCGCGCGCATCGCGGCGATGGGCGGCGACGCCCTGTCCGCGCGGCTCACGCTGCAGGAGTACTTCCCGCGGACGGGGACCGACCCCGCGCGCTGGGGGCTGCCCTTCGCGGCGCTGCTCGGCGCCTACCACGCGCAGACGAAGCTCGGCGTGCCTGCGATCGGCGGCAAGGACAGCATGTCCGGGACGTTCCGCGACCTCGACGTGCCGCCGACGCTCGTGTCGTTCGCCGTCGGCCTGTCGAAGGCCGCGCGCACGCACGGGGCGGCGTTCCGGCGCTCCGGACAGCAGGTCTACCTGTTCCCGGTCCTGCGCGACCGGTTCGGGCTGCCCGACCTCGACGCCTTCAAGCGCACGCTCGGCACGGTGGCGGACCTGCACCGCAAGGGTCTCGTCTCGGCGGCTTCGGTCGTGAAGGCGACGGGCGCCGCGGCGGCGGTCGCGCGGATGGGCTTCGGCAACGGCGTCGGCTTCCGGTTCGACCCGGACGCGGACGGCGGGCGCTTCGCCGGCGACGCGCTGTTCACGCCGGGCAACGGCGGGCTGGTGGTCGCGCTCGCGCGGCCGGCCGGACCGTCGGAGGCGCTGGCGATGCACGCGGCCGGAGCGTTCCTGATCGGCCGCACGACCGACGAGGGCTGCTTCGAGGCGGATGGGGAGAGGCTGCCGCTGGACGAGGCGCTCGCCGCCTGGGAGGCGCCGCTCGCCGACGTGTTCCCGTTCCAGGCCGACCGCGCCGCCGTCGTGACGGAGCGTCCTCGAGAGGACGCGCAGGCGAAGAGGGCCGAGAAGGCCGCTCCGGCGTCGAAGGCGCCTGCGGTGCGCCTCGGGACGCCGCGCCCGCGCGCCTTCATCCCGGTCTTCCCCGGCACGAACTGCGAGTACGACTCCGCGCGCGCGTTCCGGCGCGCCGGCGCCGAGCCGGACGTGTTCGTCCTCGACAACCTCGACCGCGCCGGCCTCGAGGCCTCCATGCGGGAGATGGCCCGCCGCATCCGCGCGGCGCGGATCGTGTTCCTGCCCGGCGGCTTCTCGGGCGGCGACGAGCCCGACGGCTCGGGCAAGTTCATCGCGACGGCCTTCCGCAACCCGTTCGTCGCCGAGGCGACGATGGACCTCCTGAAGGCGCGCGACGGGCTCGTGCTCGGCATCTGCAACGGGTTCCAGGCGCTCGTGAAGCTCGGCCTCCTCCCGTACGGCGAGATCCGCGACCTCACGGCGGCCGACCCGACCCTCACGTTCAACGACATCGGCCGGCACGTCTCCCGGTACGTCCGCACCGTCGTCCACGATGCGCGGTCGCCCTGGCTCGCGCGGTGCCGGCCCGGCGATGTCCACTGGATCCCGGTGTCGCACGGAGAGGGCCGCTTCTTCGCGGATGCGGCGCACCTGGACGCGCTGTTCGCGGGCGGACAGGTCGCGACGCGCTACGTGGATCCGGAGGGCCGCCCGACGGGCGATCCGCGGTTCAATCCCAACGGCTCCGTCGAGGCCGTCGAGGGCATCACCAGCCCGGACGGCCGCGTGTTCGGCAAGATGGGCCATTCCGAGCGCCGGGGCGAGCACCTCGCGGTAAATCTCGGGGCGGAGCCCCGGGCGTTCGACCAGGGGCTGTTCGAGTCCGGCGTCGCCTGGTTCGCCGACTGAACCGGCGGGCGCGTTGTCGCCCGCTCTCCCGCGCCGTCGCCTTCCGCCGCCTTCCGGCGGCGCCCCGTCGCCCGCCCCCGCCGTAGGATGGGGGCGAGGTGATGGAACATGCGTCGACGCCCCGCCTTCCACGATTCCCGGATCCTGAGACGCCTCCCCCGGCTCCGCCGCGCGCTCCACCGCGGACGCGCCGCCCTCGCGGACTTCCGCGCCGGCGGACCGCGGCACGCGCTGCCGCTCTTCGCGGCCCTCGGCGCCGTCCTGCTCGCCGCGCTCGTGGCGACGACGGCCGCCGGCGGCTCCGCGGGATTCCCGACGACCGGCGCCCCGCCCGGAACGCCGGTCCCGTCGCGTTCCGCGCAGGGGACGACGCCGACCGCGCCGGTCGACGCGAGCGGCCCGGACGGCGCGACGCCCGACGCGCCCGTATCCGGAGCGGCTTCTCCCGCGGCTTCCGCGTCCCCGCCGCCGGCGCCCGGCGCCGCGGGAACCCCGACCGATGCGCCGGGACCCTGGATCGGCCGCGACTGCACGGACGGCACGGCCGGCGCGGAAGCCCTCGCGCCGCTGCGGACCGAGGCCTCCCTCGCGGACGCCGCCGATCGGTTCGGCGCACGTCTCGACGCGCTGCGCGCCGCGATGGCGGACACGCCGTTCGCCTTCGAGGAGATCCCGCTCGACGCGGGAACGGGCGTCCGCGCGTTCGTGCTCGCGAAGAGCGTCGCCGGCGCCGCGAACCTGAACGGGTTCTTCTACTTCCTCTACGACCCGACCGCTCCCGACGACGGCATCGCCCCGCTCGTCCTCGTCGTCGACCGCCTCTTCCCGGAGGAGGACCGCGCGCGGGTCGTCGCGGACCGCACCTTCTCGAGCCCGGTCGTCGAGCGGACGCTCCGCGCCGCCGTGGCCGCGGCGCTCGGCGAAGCGGAGGGGAAGATCGCCTCCGACTTCGTCCTCGCCCTTTACAGGACCGCCTTCGCCGCCCGCCTGGACGGCGCCGCGCCCGAGGACGTCCGTCGCTCGCTCGCGCTCCCGGAGACGACCGTCGTCTTCCGGGACGCGTACATGACCTACGTGGAGTTCCTCCCGGGAGGCGCGCCGTGAGGCGCCCGTCGAACCTCCCTGCGCGGCATGCCGCGGATCGGACCGGCCGCCCGACGGCGTCGGCCCGCCGGCCGGTGCTGCGCGCCCTGGCCGTCCTGCTCTCGATGCTCGTGCCGGGCCTCGTGCCGCTCCCGGCCGTCCCCGGTCTCTTCCGGGCCGCGCCGTTCGTCTCCGCGGCGACCGAGCCGCCTGCCGCGATCTCCGACCAGGCTTCCTTCGAGGCCTGGCTGACCGCATCCGGACGCAGCCTCGCGAGCCGATACCACGCCTACCGCGCTTCCTACGCGACCTACCGCGACTTCGGCCTGCTCGTCTACGGCACCCCGGGCTCGGTCTCCGGGAACGCCTTCGATCCCGCGTCCGGCCAGTACCGCTACCTGGGCTGGTCCTACGACGAGATCCGGTACACGAACACCTTCTATCCGCCGGATGCGCCCGTCGGAGACCCGCAGAGCACGCCGTGGGAGTGGACCGGGGCGTGGCAGGAGATCGCCCTCGGCACGGACGCGGCGGTGAGCTGGATGCGCCTCGCCGCACGCGAGAAGGAGCACGTGAAGGCGTCGGTGCTGTACTACGGCGGCAGCTCCTACGGCGGGATGACCTTCTCCGCGCTCGGGCTCTCGGAGGCGAATGCGATCGTGCTGTCCCCGCCGTCGTGGACGCTGGGATTCGCCCTCTACACGAAGCACTACTGGGGGACCGGGAATCTCCGCTATGCGACGTTCACGGGAAAGGGCATCGGAAGCGTCGCCGTCGCCTGCGCGCTCGAGGAGACCGCACGGCCGGCGGACGGCGTCTACCGCATCCCGGCGGACGCCGGTTCCGTCCTCGTCCCCGTCCGGGCGACGGCGTCCGTCGCCTCCTGCGGCGGCCTCGCCCGCGCTTCCGACGTGGCCGCGATCGGCGTCGCCTGCGGGAGCGCCGTGGCCTCGGGGAGCGGCGCCGCATCCCGGACCGCCGAAGGGTCCTTCGTCGTGACGCGGGCGATGCTCGGCGGCGCCGCGAGCGCGGAGGTCTCCCTCGCGGGCACGGCCTGGGCCGTCTCGATCCTCGGCGACCGGTCGTTCGGCACGGGCGTCCGGACCGTGACCGTCGCCGACGAGGCGCAGCCCGGCACGCCCTTCCTGTCGCTGTCGATCGTGGGGAGCATCGGCTTCTTCCGCGGACAGACCGACCTGCTGGGCCGCGCGGTCGCGCTCGACCCGTCGCGGTTCCTCGGCCTCGAGACCGTGACCGTCACGGCGACGTTCCGCACGCCGCCCGATTCCGTGCTGTTCCAGCCCTGCACCGAGCTGCTCGCGGCCGACTTCGACGACCCGACGGGGCACCGCTACCGGCTGGGCGACTTCCGCCGCCGTTCGCCGGCCTTCCCGGGCGAATTCACCGTCCCGCGCGCGGCGGTGTCCGCGCTGCCGGGCGGCGGGTACGCCGCGGTCTTCCGGTACCAGTTCCCGATCGTCGCCTCGACGCTCACCTGGGAAGGGAAGCGCCTGCGCCCGGCCTACTCCCTGCTGGTCCGCGCGACCTCGTCGGGGAAGGCCTGGACGCGCATGCTGCAGGGCATCGAGGTGACGGGCGACGTGTTCGACGTGCTGCACCTGCAGGTCGCAGGGTGACGCGGCGCCGCATCCGCGAATCGGTGCGCCGGGACCCGCCGCTTCTGCTATACTGGAATCGCCCATGCAGTTGCGGAAAGGAAGCGCCGACGCGTGAAACCCCGTCTCGATGACGCCTCGATCTTCGGACTCACGTCCCGCCCGACCACGTACGCCCGCGGGCGCGCGTACTTCGAGCAGGGCCGCGTCTTCTCGCTGCGCCTCGATGAGGGAGCACGCACGCTCTCCGCCGTCGTGCGCGGGACCGAGGTGTACGAGGTCTCGGTGAAGTTCTCGGAGACGGGCGCCTACGAGACCTGCCGCTGCGATTGCGCCGAATTCCGGGCGCCGGAAGGCCCCTGCAAGCACGTCGTCGCGGCGATGATCGCCGTCGTCGAACAGCCCGCGGGCAGGGCGTCCCGGCGCTACGGACCGGGCTCCGAGCTGCTCTCCGCGCTGGATGCCGCCGCGGAGGAGAAGGAGAAGGCGGAGGTCCGCCTGGACGTCGCCCTCGCGCTCGACGCCGAGGACCGGCCGCCCGAGAGGCCCGCGCTGGAGTTCCGGATCGGGACGGACCGCCTGTACAGCATCCGCAACCTCGCCGATTTCTGCGAGTCGCTGCGCACGGGGGCGACGCTCGAGGTCGCGAAGGGATTCACGTTCGACCCGAAGCGCCACGGCTTCTCGTCGCCGGACCGCCGCCTCGTGGCGCTGCTCGAGGAGCTCTGGGACGCGGAGGCCTTCCGGTCGCGCGCCGGCCTCGCGCCGGGCACGTTCCGCTCGTCGGGGCACGGCCTCTTCAAGGGCCGCCGCGTATACCTCCCGCCGCAGGTCTTCCTGCGGACGCTCGAAGTGCTCGAGGGGCACCGCTTCCAGCTGCGGTTCCCCGATCGCGACGCCGGACCCACGGTGATCCTGCGCTCCGAGATGCCGCTCGAGCTGCGCGTCGACCGCGGCCCCGACGGACTGCGCCTCTCCGTGCCGACGGGCCGGACCCCGGTCCCCCTCACGGACGACGGACGCTACTGCCTGCGCGGCGAGTTCGTCTTCCGGCTCGACGGCGAGCAGCGACGCGTGCTGCCGCCGCTGCTCCGCGCGCTGGTCCGCTCGCCCGGCGGCGTCGCCTTCTCGCCCGAGGAGGAGGCCCGCGTCGTCGCGCGCCTGCTTCCGCGCCTGCGGTCCGCCGCGACCGTCCACGTCGAGGCCGACCTCGCCGGGAGCCTCTACAGCGCCGGCCTCTCGCCGCGCGTGTACCTCGACCGGTGCGGCGACGGGATCGCCGCGACCGTCGAGTTCTGGTACGAGGATGTCTGCATCAACCCCTTCTCCGGTCCCGAAGCGCCGCTCCCCGCCGGCGCGGCGCCGGAGCGGATCCTGATCCGGGATTTCGACACGGAGCGGGCGGTCCTCGCCTTCTTCGACCGCGGATTCCGCTTCGAGCGCGGCACCGCCGTCCTCGAGGACGAGGACCGCCTGTACGGCTTCCTGCACGACGACCTGCCGCTGCTCGCGGACCAGGCCGAGCTGTTCATGTCGGAGGAGTTCCGCCGCCTGCGCATCCGGGATGCGCGCGCCTTCCGCACCGGCCTGCGGTACGAGGAGCCCCGCAACCTCCTGTCGTTCACGTTCCAGCATGCGGAGATCACGGACGAGGAGCTGCGCAGCATCCTCGCGGCGCTCCAGAAGCGGCGCCGGTACTTCCGCCTGCGCGACGGCACGTTCGTCGACCTCGAGGACGGGATGCTCCAGACCGTCTCCCGGGCGATGGACGACCTCGGCCTCGACGGCGAGGGCCTGACGCGCGGCGCGATCGAGCTGCCGCCCTACCGCGCCCTCTATCTCGACGCGCAGCTGCAGCGCCTCGAGCAGGGCCGCGTCGAGCGGAACCAGGCCTTCAAGCGGCTGGTCCTGAACCTCCGCGAGCCCCAGGACACGGACACCCCCGTCCCGGCCGAAGTCGCCGGCGTCCTGCGCGACTACCAGCGCACGGGCTTCCGCTGGATGCGGACGCTCTCCGATTTCGGGATGGGCGGCATCCTCGCGGACGACATGGGGCTCGGCAAGACGCTCCAGACCTTCGCATACCTGCTGTCCGTCCGCCGTTCGGAGGACCCCCCGGCCCTCGTCGTCGCCCCCTCGTCGCTGCTCTTCAACTGGCAGCAGGAGGCGCGCCGCTTCGCGCCGTCCCTGCGCACGGTCGTCGTGTCCGGCCCCCCGTGCCAGCGCCAGGAGCTGATGAAGGAGTTCGCGAACGCGGACCTCGTCGTGACCTCGTACCCGCTGCTGCGCCGCGACGCCGAGACGTACGCCGGCATCCCGTTCTCCGCGTGCTTCCTCGACGAGGCGCAGCACATCAAGAACGCCTCGTCGGTGAACGCCCGCGCCGTGAAGCAGATCCAGGCGCCGCGCCGCTTCGCGCTCACGGGCACGCCGATCGAGAACGCGCTCGACGAGCTCTGGTCGATCTTCGACTTCCTGATGCCCGGCTTCCTACTCTCGCTCTCCCGCTTCCAGGCGCTCTACGCGCGCCCGATCGCCGAGGGCGACGCCGCGGCCCTGCAGCGCCTCTCCGCGCTGATCGCCCCGTTCGTGCTGCGCCGCATGAAGAAGGACGTCCTGAAGGAGCTGCCGCCCAAGTTCGAGTCCCGGATGAGCTGCGAGATGACCGAGGACCAGAAGAAGGTGTACCTCGCCCAGCTCGCCCTCGCGCGCCGGGAGGTCCGCGAGGAGCTCGAGGCGAACGGCCTCGAGCGCGGCCGCATCCGCATCCTGTCGATCCTCGTCCGGCTGCGCCAGATCTGCTGCCACCCCGCCTCGTTCCTGCCGGACTACGCGGGCGAGAGCGGCAAGATGCAGCTCCTCGCCGAGATCGTCGGGGAGGCGCTCGAGTCGGGCCACCGCCTGCTCGTCTTCTCGCAGTTCACGAGCATCCTCTCGATCCTGCGCGCCTGGGCGGACGGGCAGGGGATCGCCTGCCAGTACCTCGACGGCAGCACGCCGGTCGCCGAGCGCGCCGACCTCGTCCGCCGCTTCAACGCCGGGGACGGCGCGCTCTTCCTGATCTCCCTGAAGGCGGGCGGGACCGGCCTCAACCTGACGGGCGCCGACATGGTCGTCCACTTCGACCCGTGGTGGAATCCGGCCGTCGAGGACCAGGCGACGGACCGCGCGTACCGGATCGGGCAGAAGCAGTCGGTGCAGGTGATCAAGCTGATCGCGAAGGGCACGGTCGAGGAGAAGGTCATCGAGATGCAGCAGCGCAAGAAGGGCCTCGCGGATGCGATCCTGAAGCCCGGCGAGACCTTCCTGTCCCGCCTTTCCGAAGACGAGCTGCTCGCCCTGTTCGAGCCCGACGCCGCCGAAGCCGGCTGACCGGATCCGGTTTCCCAAGATGACCCGCACCGGTCGCCGCCGCGCCCGCGGCTTGTGGTAGAATCGCGCCATGGAGGGACACCGCGATGAAGAAGTTCCCGCTGTACGACGTCCGCACGATCCACGACCTGAGGGACATGTTCGACCAGAGCGCCGCGCTCTACGCAGACAAGACGGTCTTCCTGGCGAAGCCCCCGAAGGGCGGCGACTACCAGCCCGTCACGTACGCGACGTTCCACGCCGACGTGCGCGCGCTCGGCACCGCGTTCCTGCAGCTCGGGCTGCGCGGCGGGCGCATCGCCGTGATCGGCGAGAACCGGTATGAATGGACGACGACCTACCTGGCCGCCGTGAACGGCGTCGCGGTGATCGTTCCGCTCGACAAGGAGCTCCCCCCGCACGAGATCGAGAACCTGCTGCGCCGGTCGCGCGCCGACGCGGTCGTCTTCGCGGGCAGCAAGAAGGCGGACCTCCTGTCGATCCGAGCCGCCCTGCCGCAGCTGAAGTTCCTGATCGGGATGGACGAGGCCGAGGACGGCGACGGCCTCCTGTCCTACGCGAAGCTCCTCGAGAAGGGCCGCGCCGCATTCGAAGCGGGCGACCGCGCGTACCTGGACCTGCCGATCGACGCCGAGGCGATGAGCATCCTGCTCTTCACGTCGGGCACGACCTCCGACTCGAAGGCGGTCATGCTCTCGCACCGCAACATCTGCATCAACCTGATGGCCATGTGCCAGATGGTCTTCATCGGCGACGACACCTTCCTGTCGGTCCTCCCGATGCACCACACCTACGAGTGCACCTGCGGCTTCCTGTGCCAGGTGTACCGCGGCAACACGGTCGCCTTCTGCGAGGGCCTGCGCCACGTCGGCAAGAACCTCAAGGAATCGCACGCGACCCGCGTGCTCGTCGTACCGCAGCTGCTCGAGGCGCTCCTGAAGCGCATCTGGCAGGGCGCGGCCGCCGACCCGAAGAAGCTGAAGAAGCTGAAGATGGGCATCAAGATCAGCAACTTCCTGCGGAAGTTCGGCATCGACCTGCGCCGCAAGCTCTTCGCCCAGGTCCACGAGACGTTCGGCGGACGTCTGCATATGTTCATCAGCGGCGGCGCGCCGATCGACCCGAAGGTCATGAAGGGCCTGCGCGACCTCGGCTTCCAGTGCATCCAGGGCTACGGCCTGACGGAGTGCGCCCCGATCCTGGCCCTGAACCGCGACGTCTGGTTCAAGGATACGTCGGCCGGCCTCGCGCTGCCCGGCGTCGAGATGCGCATCGACGCGCCCGACGAGAAGGGCGTGGGCGAGATCTGCGGCCGCGGCCCGAACGTCTTCCTCGGCTACTACGAGAACGAGGAGGCGACGAAGGAAGCCCTCGTCGACGGCTGGTTCCACACCGGCGACCTCGGGTACATCGACCATGACGGCTTCGTGATCATCACGGGCCGCAAGAAGAACGTGATCGTGACCAAGAACGGCAAGAAGATCTTCCCGGAGGAGGTCGAGACCCTGCTGGGCCGCAGCCCCTACATCCTCGAGAGCCTGGTCTACGGGCTCGAGGGCGAGGACGGGGAGACCACGGTCGCCGCCGAGATCTACCCCGACTACGAGAAGTTCAAGGAGGAGAACGGCGGCCAGCATCCCGACGAGGCGACCGTGCGCAGCGTCCTCGCCGAGGAGATCCGCAAGGTCAACCACCTGCTCGTCAAGTACAAGTACATCAAGCGCTTCGACGTCCGCACGGAGGAGTTCGTGAAGACGACGACGAAGAAGATCAAGCGCTACCTGGTGAAGAAGGCGAAGTAGGTCCGCGGCGCTCCCGCGGCACGCAGGAGGAGCCGGCCCCGCTCGCGCGGGACCGGCTCCTCCGTTCTTCCTGCGCGCTCCGTCGCGCGTCGCACCGCGCGCCGCGCGACATGGCGCGACGCCCGCGCTACGCCTTGGGCAGCGGGCACTCGCGGGTCGCGGCCCGCCAGAAACGGTAGCCGCCCGCGAGGTTGTACACGGCCGGGAAGCCGGACTGCGCGAGGATGCGGTAGGCCACGTGCCCGCGCAGGCCGATGCGGCAGTACTCGTAGACCGGCTTCGAGGGATCGAGCTCGCCGATCCGCGCGCGCAGCTCGTCGACGGGGATGTTCACGGCGCCCGGGATCGCGCCCGCGGCGAACTCTTCGGCGGTGCGGACGTCGAGCAGGGTGACCTTCGCGAGGTCGAGCCCGGCGACGTCGTCCCAGTAGAACTGCTTCACGAGCCCGTCGAGCACGTTCGAGGCCACGTAGCCCGCCATGTTGACGGGGTCCTTCGCGGAGCCGAAGGGCGGGGCGTAGGCGAGCTCGAGGTCGGTCAGGTCGCGCACGGTCATCTTCGCGCGGATCGCCGTCGCGAGCACGTCGCAGCGCTTGTCGACGCCGTCGCGTCCGGTCAGCTGCGCGCCGAGGAGCAGGCCGTCGGGCACGCGGAACAGGAGCTTGACGTTCATCGCGTTCGCGCCCGGGTAGTAGCCGGCGTGGCTCCCGCTGTTCGTGTACGTCTTCGCGTAGGGGATGCCCGCCTCCTTCAGCGCGCGCTCGTTCGCGCCGGTGACGGCGACGGCCATCTCGAAGGCCTTGAGGATCGCGGTGCCCTGCGTGCCGCGGTAGACGCTGGGGATGCCGCACGCGTTGTCGGCGGCGATGCGCGCCTGGCGGTTCGCGGGGGAGGCGAGCGGGACGAAGGCGGGGCGTCCGGTCACGGCGTCCACGACCTCGACGGCGTCGCCCACCGCGTAGATCGCGGGGTCCGCGGTCCGCATCCGCTCGTCGACGGCGATCGTGCCGCGCACGCCGAGCGCGAGGCCGGCGTCCTTGGCGAGCGAGCTCTCGGGACGCACGCCGACCGCGAGGATCACGATGTCGGCGAGCAGCGGTCCGCCGACGGTCGTCTCGACGGACAGGCCGCTCGCGGTCCGCCGGATCCCGGTCACGCCGCACTTCAGGTACAGCGAGACGCCGTTCTTCGTCATGTGCGCATGGAGGTCTCCCGCCATGTCGGCGTCGAGCGGCTGGACGAGGTGGTCCATCATCTCGACGATCGCGGTCTTGAGCCCCAGCTCGCGCAGGTTCTCGGCCATCTCGACGCCGATGTAGCCGCCGCCCACGACGACGGCGCGCCGAACGCCCGGCCGCTGCAGGTGCGCCTTGATGCGGTCGGTGTCGGACAGGTTGCGCAGCGTGAAGACGCCTTCCTCGCGGGCGCCCTCGATCGGGGGCACGACCGGGTCGGCGCCGGGGGAGAGGAGCAGGACGTCGTAGGGCTCCTCGAGCGTCGCGCCGTCGGACAGGCGCCGGACCTGCAGGCGCTTGGCCTCCCGGTCGATGCGGACGACCTCGTGGCGGACGCGGACGTCGACGGCGTAGCGGTCGCGGAAGGATTCCGGGGTCTGCAGGAGCAGCTCCTCGCGGTCGGTGATCGTGTCGCCGAGATAATAGGGGAGTCCGCAGTTCGCGAAGGAGATGTGCTCGCCGCGCTCGAACAGGACGATCTCCGCCGCCTCGTCGAGCCGCCGCAGCCGGGCCGCGAACGTGGCGCCTCCCGCGACGCCCCCTACGATCAGGATCCTTCTGGCCATCTCTTCCTCCTCCGGACGCATCCCGCATCCAACCGCCGGGTCCGCCCGTTCCATTGTAGCGCGTCTCCCGCCGAAAGCATCCTACCGGCTCCGCCGCTCGGGGGGACGTACCTCCCGTTACCCTCCGCATGCTATGGTATGATGAGTCCGGTCCGGCGGACCGCCGCCGAGGGCGGAGCGGCTCCGGACCCCGCGCCGCGGCACCTGCGGCGCGCATCGCAGGAGGCCTGCATGGGCAAGCGGAACACCGACAACGACCAGCCGCTCGTCGTCCGGGAGATCGGGGACGACGGTCTGGACGCCTTCATCGACCTCCCGTTCCGGCTCTACCGGAACGACCGCAACTGGGCGCCCGACCTGCGCGGCGACACGAAGAAGATGCTCAGGGGCGTCGACAACGAGCTGTATCGCAACGGACCGCACGCCCTGTTCCTCGCGACGCGCGGCCGGCGCACCGTGGCCCGCGTCCAGTGCGGCGTGGACCGCAAGATGAAGGACGCGAAGGAAGCGTACGAGGAGGACCCGTCCCGCGACCCGGAGAAGGAGCTCTGGAGCTACTTCTCGCTCTTCGAGTGCGAGACTCCGGAGGACGGCGTCTCGGTGCTGGCGGCGGCCGAGGCCTGGTGCCGCGCACGGGGCGCGACGCACATGATCGGTCCCTGGTCGCCCGACGACGGGGAGAGCCACCGCGGCGTCCTCGTCGAAGGCTTCGACGGCCCGCCTGCCGTCCTGAACTCGTACAATCCGCCGTGGTACGATGCCGTCGTCGCCTCGTGCGGCTTCCGGAAGTGGGAGGACCTCTTCGCCCTCCTCGCGACGCCGGAGAGCGTCCCGGTCGAGCGCCTCGAGAAGGTCGCCTCGTATTCCGAGAAGCGGATCGGCTTCCACGTCGACCAGGCCGACCTGAAGAACCGCGAGCGCGAGGTCGACGACGTCTACAGGATCCTCGTCGGCTCCTATCCGAAGGACTGGGCGAGCGCGCTGCCCTCGCGCCAGCACGTCGACGATTTCGTGAAGCAGAACATGGCGATCCTCGACCCTGCGCTGATCCACATCGCGCGCCGCGATGGCGACGGCGAGCCAATCGCCTTCGTGCTCGGCGTCCCCGACATGAACGACGTCCTCGTGCACCTGCGCAGCGGCCGCCTCACGCCGCTGAACATCCTGCGCTTCCTGTACTACCGGAAGCGCGTCAAGGGCGCCCGCGGCATGATGCAGTTCGCCCTGCCGGAATACCGCCAGAAGGGCGTGATGGCCGCCTGCTACGCGCGCAGCCTGATCGCCGCGATCCGCGCGGGCTACCAGCGCTTCGACGCCTCCACGATCGGGGAGAAGAACACGATCTCCTGGAAGAGCATGGAGAGCGCGGGCGCGCATATCTATCGCCGCTACCGCTACTACTGGAAGGAACTCGCGCCGCATGCCTGACCGCACCTACGAAGGCGTCCTCCTCGCCTGCGACCTCGACGGCACGCTGCTCGATGCGCGCGGCGTCCTCCACCCCGAGAACCTCGACGCGCTGCACGGCTTCCTCGCCGCCGGCGGCCGCTTCGCCGTCGCGACCGGCCGCTCCCAGGCCTCCGTCGTCCGGAACCTCCCGCAGCTGCCGTCGGACCTGCCGGGCATCTTCTGCAACGGCGCGCACCTGTACGACCGCGCGACGCGCACGACCGTGCGCGCGCACCCGCTGCCCGGAAGCGCAGGCGCCCTGATCGACGACCTGAAGACCCGCTTCCCCTCGGTCGGCCTCGAGATCTTCACGTCCTTCGGCGCGCATCTCGTGCGCACCTGCCCGGTCCTGCGCCGCCAGCTCGCGGCCGAGGACTGCCAGGACGCGGAGCTGTCCCCGGACGAGGTGCCGGCGCCCTGGCTCAAGCTGCTGATCGGCGGCGACCCGGAGGAGCTCGTGCCGGTGCGGGCGCATCTCGAGGCCTGCTGCGGCTCGGATTGGTCGATCGTGAAATCCGACGCGCATCTGCTCGACCTGATGGCCCGCGGCGTCTCGAAGGGGAGCGCGCTGCGCGAATTGAAGGCGCTGCTCGAAGAGGAGCGCGGCGGACGCCGGTTCCGCACGGTCGCGGTCGGCGACAACGAGAACGACCTCGACATGCTGCGCGCCGCGGACCTCGCCATCGTCCCGGAGAACGGGACGCACGGCGTCCGGAGCCACGCCCACCACGTCGTCGCGCACCACGCGGAGCCCGTCCTGCCGGCCGTTCTCCGTATCGTACGTGATGATTTGGGGAAAATCGGGAAATAATCCGAGAAATTCGTTGTAATTCACGAATCATTATGCAACGATGGAATCGGCGCGGGAATTAATTCATCCGCGTCGATCGATCCGTGCATGATTTCGCGATGAAATCGGAAAGAAGGTGGCATGATGCCGAAGAAGAAGGGCGGGCTCCGGTTCCCGGTGCACCAGGAGAACATGGCGACGCTGGACCAAATGGCCGGCAAGCTCGGGGTGACGCCCGAGAATCTCATCAGCGTGCTCGTGAACTCGTTCGCGATCGCCTCCGCGGCGTTCCTCGAGATCGGGGAGCCCGCGCCGGCGGCCGAGAAGCCCGTCCGCAAGCCCCGCGCCCCGAAGGCCCCGAAGGCTCCGAAGGCCCCGCGCGCCAAGAAGGCCGCCGAGACGGCTCCCGTCGCCGAGGGCGAGGCTCCGGCGCCGAAGAAGCGCGGTCGCCCGAAGAAGGCCGTCGCCGCGCCCGCCGAGGGCGAGGCCCAGGCGCCGAAGAAGCGCGGACGCCCGAAGAAGGCCGTCGCCGCGCCCGTCGAGGGAGAAGCCCCGGTGCCGAAGAAGCGCGGTCGTCCGAAGAAGGTCGTCGCCGCGCCCGCCGAGCTGCCCGTCGCCGAGGCCGCCGCTCCCGTCGAGGAAGCCGCGCCCGCCCCGGAGAAGAAGGTCCGCGCACCGCGGAAGCCGAAGTCCGAGAAGGCCGCGAAGGTTCCGGCCGCGAAGGCGCCGAAGGCCAAGGCCGCCAAGGTTCCGGCCGCGAAGGCGCCGAAGGCCAAGGCCGCGAAGGCTCCGAAGGCGAAGGCCGCCAAGGCGCCCAGGACGAAGGCCGCGAAGACGCCGAAGGCGAAGGCCGAGAAGGCCCCGCGTGCGAAGAAGGCCGCCGTCGAGGCGCCGCCCTCCGTCCTGGACTGACCGCGGCGCATTCCGCTGAACGCAGGGGCCCTCCCGGCTTCCGTCCGGGAGGGCCCTTCCGCATCTCCGACGCCTCCTTGCGCTGCGGAGCGGCGACGCTACTCCTCGCCCAGGAAGTCCTCGCGCAGAAGCGACAGCAGGGCCATGTCCTGCCACTCGCCCGCGACGTGCAGCATCCGGCGCGCGACGCCCTCGCGGCGGAAGCCGAGCGACAGCAGGAGCCGTTCGCTGCGGGCGTTCGCGAGCATGCAGGACGCGTTCACGCGGTGCAGCCCGAAGACCTCGAACATGAAGCGCAGCCCGGTGTGCAGGGCGTCGCGCATGTACCCGCGTCCCTCGCACGCCGCGTCGATCGAATAGCCGGCCTCGCAGCTGGCGAGCGGCATCCCGACGATGTCGCGGAACGTGAGGCTCCCGACCACCTTCTTCGGGCGGTCGGGCAGGCAGATCAGGAAGTCTGCCTCCCGGCCGGACTCGAACCGGTGGATCGACTGCAGGACGCGTCGGCGGAAGGTCGCCTCGAGGTCGCCGCCCTCGGGCATCGACGGATTCCAGCGGTCCAGCCGCTCGCGATTGCGCTCGCGGTAGGCCACGACCTCGGTCAGGTCGGCTTCCGCCGCGAGGCGCAGGATCGTCGACTCCCCATGGAGGACGAGCCCGCGGGCGCGGACCCGCGTCGCGCGGGGGGACTCCGCTTCGTCCGCGTCCCCGCCTTCGGCCGCGGCCTTCGCCGCACGGCCCTTCACCAGCGCGAAGTGGACGTGGTCCTCCCAGGTCCCGTGGATCTTGAGGTACTGCGCCCCGTAGCCCTCCGGCTCGAAGCCGAGGCGCTCGAGCAGGCGGATCGAGCGGATGTTGCGCGGCATCGCGTGCGCCTCGATGCGGTGGAGCCCGAGCTCGCCGAACGCGATCCGCACCGCCCGTCCGACGGCCTCGGTCGCGTACCCGCGTCCCTGCAGCGCGCCGTCGAGCTTGTACCCGAGGTAGGCGTTGCGGAACGCCCCGCGGCAGATCTGGGACAGGGAGACCTTGCCGACCACGCGCTCCGGGTCCTCCCGGAGGCAGATCCAGAGGGGCAGGCTGCGGCCCGCGAGGCGGTCCTCGCGCTCGACCGCGAGCGCGGCGGCCTGCATCCCGGCCGTGTAGAAGTCCTTCGGGCGCAGCGGGTCGGTCGGTGCGAGGAAGTCGCGGTTCCGGATGTAGAAGTCGAGGACCGCGAGCGCGTGCTCGGGACCGAGGACGCGCAGGAGGAGCCGCTTCGTCCCGTACGTTCCGTCGTCCATCCGGGCCATCCCCCTTCCGCCCCGCCCGCCGCTCCCTGCGGCCGCTCGAGACCATCTTACCACTCCTTCCGCAACCATCCGGACATCGAATGTTAACGCATGCACGGTTGACGTTGGATGGGGTCCTTGGTATGGTGCACCGGTAGGAGGTTCTCGGATTGACGGAGAGCTTCGGCCCCCGACCGGCCCGCCCGGTCCGCCCGACCGCACGGATCGCCGCCCTGACCGCGGCCTGCTTCGTCGCCTTCTCCGCCGTCCTCTTCGCCGCCTCCTCCGCGCTTCCCGTCCAGGTCCGCGCCGCCACCGCCACGCCGACGCCCGCGCCGGTCGAGCATGTCTATTCCGTCGGCGGCGCCACGGCCGCCGAGGCCGACGACGCCTTCTCCGCCGCGCTCCAGGACGCGATCGGCAACCAGTACGCGCGGTTCGACGTCGGGACGGCCACGGCCGCCGCGAACGGCTACGTCGACATCTTCCTGAACGGGACCGCCTCGGTCGCCGTCCGCTACCAGTCCGAATTCAACGTCGCGTCCGCGACGGCGCACGCGCCGGGCTCCGCATACAGGAACGGGCGCGGCTTCGACTACGAGGTCGGCATCTACCAGTCCGTCGGCGTCTCCATCGCCGGCGCGCAGGGCGCTGCCTATGCGAAGACCTTCCGCTTCACCATCGTCTGGAAGGAGACCCGTGCGCAGCGCGAGAAGGTGATGGCCCACGTGCGCGCCTTCCTCGGGAGCGCGGCCTATCCGGCGGACGGCACCGACGAGCAGAAGCTCACGGCGATCAACCGCTACATCACGACGACGTTCGACTACGACACGACCCGGAACAACGGTTCTCCGGCCGCGATGGTGGACCCCGCGTCGCCGTATTATCTCCATGGCGTGTGCCAGGCCTATACGCTCTACGGCTATCTGATGCTGACCGAGGCCGGGTACGACGCCCGGACGATCCTGACCCGGTTCGACCGGACGGGGAAGAAGCACGGACCGACCGCGACGGGAGACGGGACGACCTGGGGTTCCCACGGCTGGCTGCTCGTGAAGGTCGGCGCCCGCTGGTACCACATGGACTTCACCTGGAACGACCCGGTCGGCGGCACGCCCGACCGCGAATACTACCTGAGGACGGACGCGCAGATCGGCACCGACCACCGGTGGCGGTCCTCGCCGCCGCTCGCCGAAGCGAACACGGGCGCGGCGTATTATCCGGCCTGCTCGACCGCATGGGCGGGAACGCCCGCGCCGACGCCGACCGTGGGCCCGTCGCCCACGCCGAAGCCGACCGCAGCGGCCACGCCGAAGCCCACGCCGAAGCCGACC
>CAIXGU010000274.1 GCA_903919045.1 uncultured Eubacteriales bacterium
CGGGGCGGACGCCGCCGGAGCGGCCTGCGCCGTGCGCGAGGACGCGCTGCGTCCGCGGCCGCGGGAGCGGGACTTGCCGGCCTGGGCGGACGGACCGACCTGCGGCCCGGCCGTCGAGGAGCCCGCGGCGGTCGGCTCGACCACGCGGGACGGCGGGAGGGAGATCACCTCGAGGTAGACGAACTTCTCGCAGGCCGCGATGAAGGCGCCCGGGGTCTTCTTCTCGCCGATGCCGATCACCTTCATGCCGGACTCGCGCAGGCGGATCGCGAGCCGCGTGAAGTCGCTGTCGCTCGAGACGAGGCAGAAGCCGTCGACGGTCTTCGAATAGAGCAGGTCCATCGCGTCGATGATCATCGCGGAGTCGGTGGCGTTCTTGCCGGTCGTATAGCCGTACTGCTGCACGGGCGTGATCGCGTTGTCCAGCAGGACGCCCTTCCAGCCGCCGAGATTGGGCTTGGTCCAGTCGCCGTAGATGCGCTTGATCGTCGGGATGCCGTAGCGGGCGATCTCGTCCATCAGGGGCTTTACGTGGGAGAAGCTGACGTTGTCCGCGTCGATCAGCACGGCGAAGCGGAGTTCGCGTTCGTTGAGCATGGAATCCTCCTGTCGCGGGGCGCTTCGCCCGCTCGCGGACGGCGCCTCCGCCCCCATCATACCCCAATGCCCGCGCGGACGGAAATGCCGGGAATTGACAGCCTTGGCTGCCGGTGGTACCGTGATGGCATCCCCGTGCCCCCGTATCCCTCGAACGCCGGCGAAGAGCCGTCGTCGCGTGCGCGCAGGCCCCGCCCGCTTCTCCGGGCGCATCCGGCCGGCGCAGAAGGAAGGTGAGGCCATGCCGTCTCCGATCATCCCCCCCGTCGTCCGCTCCGCGTCTTCCCGGAATTCCCGCCGCCGCGGGCTCCTCGGCCGCCTGGCCGTGATCCTCGTCCTCGCCGCCGCCGTCGTCGCGACCTTCTCGTTCGTCAGCCCGGACCAGGAGGCCGACGGCTTCCTGTCGCGCGCCCTGACGGGGCTCTTCGGGGCCAACGGACGCGATCCGGGCGACGCCGACGGGAAGCTCCTCCCGACCGAAGAGGCGAAACCCACGGAACCCGGAACCGCCGCGACCGAGAAGCCGGAGCCCACCGCGTGCGACCCGAAGCCGACCGAGGAGGCCGCTCCGACGGAGACGCCCGCCGTCGAGCCCACGGAGACCCCGAAGCCCGAGCCGACCGCGAAGCCTACGAAGGCGGTCTCGACGGAGCGCACGGCCCCGGTCCTCTCCGCCTCGGCCTCCGAGGGCCGCGTCCGCCTCGAATGGAACGCGGCGAAGGGCAGCGGCCTCGTCGGCTACAAGGTCGTCGCCTCCCACGGGAACGCGACGCCGCGCTATCCCGACGACGGCTACTATTTCTGGATCACCGACCTCTCGAAGCGCACCGCGGCCGTCGACGCCGGCACCTGCTACAACGGCGGGGACTTCGACGGGCGGATGACGCCCGGGGAATCCTACTGGTTCGCCATCACCGCGGTCTACGAGGATGAGAAGCTGACCTCGAACGCCGTGAAGGTCGTCTGCCCCGAGCCTCCGCCTCCGCCTCCGTCGCCCGCCGCGCCGACCGTGTCCGCGGCCGCGTCCGGGTCCGAGGTCGTCCTCGAGTGGACGATCCCGGAGGACGCGCGCCTCGTCGGGTTCAAGGTCGTCGCTTCCTTGGAGAACGAGCACCCCGCCTACCCGGACGACGGGTACGCGGAATGGATCACCGACCTCGACTGCCGCCGCTGGACGCTCTCCGCGGGGTCCTGCTACAACGGCGGGGACTTCGACGGAACGTTCGTCGCGGGCACCGCCTACTGGTTCAGCGTGACGGCGGTGTACGAGATCGACGGGTGCTGGGTCAAGGCCGCCGGGAACGCGGTGCAGGTCACCGTGCCGGGCGACCCGCCGAAATAGGGGATCCGCCGGAACGCCGGCGATCGGTCATGCCCTCGGGGGGCGCCGGGAGGGGCCGGCGCCCGAACAGGTCCGGGACGGCGGGAGGGGCCGCCGTCCGGACCCGTTTCCATGCGCGGACGCGACGCCGCGCCGTGCGGCGCGCGGCGGGCGCGTTGCGATATAATGGGCCCAAGACGCCATGAAGGAGGCAACGCCATGCACGTGAAGAACCTCGTGGTCGGAGCCGGCTACGCGGGGGCGACGATCGCCCGCCGCCTCGCCGAGGAGAAGAACGAGTCCGTCCTCGTCGTCGAGAAGCACGACCACATCGCCGGCCACGCCCACGACCGGTACGACGCGAACGGCGTCCTGATCCACGAGTACGGCCCCCATATCTTCCACACGACCGACAAGGCCGTCTGGGACTTCCTGTCGCGCTTCACCGAGTGGCACCACTATCAGCACCGCGTGCTGTCCTACGTCGACGGCATGCTGGTCCCGCTGCCGATCTCGGCCGACACCGTGAACCAGCTGTACAACCTCGACCTGAGCGCCGAGGAGGTCGAGAGCTGGCTCGCGTCGAAGGCGGAGAAGGTCCCCGAGATCCGCAATTCCGAGGACGTCGTGGTCTCGAAGGCGGGCCGCGACATCTACGAGAAGTTCTTCAAGCAGTACACGTACAAGCAGTGGGAGCTGTACCCGGACCAGCTGTCGCCCGACGTGATCAAGCGCATCCCGGTGCGCTCGAACCGCGACACGCGGTACTTCACGGACCGCTACCAGGCGCTGCCGAAGCAGGGCTACACCGAGATGTTCCGGCGCATGCTGGACCACCCCCGCATCCAGGTCCTGCTCCACGCCGACTGGTTCGACCTGAAGAAGGAGATCCGCTTCGACCGGATGTTCTTCACCGGGCCCGTCGACCGCTACTTCGACTACCGCGAGGGGCATATCCGATACCGCTCGGTGCATTTCGAGTACGAGACGCTCTACGGCCGGGAGTTCTTCCAGCCGGTCGGCACCGTCAACTACCCGAACGACTACGACTTCACGCGGATCACCGAGTACAAGCACCTCACCGGCCAGAAGCTCACCGACCGCACGACGATCGCCCGCGAGTACTCGAGCGCCGAGGGCGAGCCGTTCTACATCGTCCCGAGCGCCCCGAACCTGACGCTCGCGCGGCGCTACGCCGACCTCGCGGCCGTCGAGCGGAACACGACGTTCGTGGGGCGCCTCGCCGAATCGCGCTACTACAACATGGACCAGGTCGTCGCCCGCGTCCTCGGGCTCTCCCTGTAGGTCCGCGGTGGGCGCGCCCGGGCCGGCCCGCCCGAAGGGCCATTCCCCGATCCGCCTCTCCCGCGCCGTCACCTTCCCGACCTACCAGCTGCGCGCGACCCTGCACGCACCCGGCCTCGCCCCCGACCGGCAGATGGAGGCGGCGGTGCGCGTCGTCCTCGGCTGGGCGTCCGACAAGCTGCCGAACCCGCTCGCGGGGATCGAGGAGCTGCCGAATCCCTTCCGCCTCGAGGTGGACGCCGGCACCGTGCTCGAGACGGTCTGGCGCGCCGAGGCCAGGGTCTGGTCCTTCCGCCTCGTCCACCCCGACACGGGCGACGTGCGGACGGCGGTCCCGGGCCGCACGTTCACGACCCACGGCACCTTCCTCGAGCGCGGCGGCGCCGTCGAGGCGGCCGTCCAGACCCTGTGCACGCAGCCGCCCTCGGCCCCCCGCGACGTCGACGTCGTGCGCCCCGCCTTCATCCGCAGCCTCGCCGCCGAGCCCGGCCTCAAGGACGTCGTTCCGGTCGACGGGAAGCCGGTCGTCCTGGCGAAGGAGGCCCAGCTCGCCGACCTGC
>CAIXGU010000275.1 GCA_903919045.1 uncultured Eubacteriales bacterium
CGATCGTCGGGCAGATCGCGTTCGGCGAGAGCACGCTCGTGCGGCAGAGCTTCGACGGGCCGGGCGGCGGTCTGGGGCTCTCCGCGGCCGTCCCGCTGCTCGGCAGCCCGTCGCGGCGCCTCGCGACCGGCGACCTCGTGTTCGTGGATGCGGGCTTCGGCATCGACGGCTACCACACCGACTGCACGCAGGTGTACCGGTTCGATGCGGAGCCTTCCGAGGAGATGGCCCGCCTGCACGCGCTGTGCGTCGCCGTCGAGGAGGAGGCCGCGGAGCGCCTGCGGCCCGGCACGAAGCCGTCCGAGCTCTACGAGCGGGCGCTCGCCCGCGTGGGACCGGAGCTCGAGCCGCATTTCATGGGCATCGGCGGCAAGCGCGTGAAGTTCCTGGGCCACGGCATCGGGTTGCACCTCGACGAGCTGCCCGTCCTCGCGCGGGGGTTCGACCAGCCGCTCGAGGAGGGCGTGTGCATCGCGCTCGAGCCCAAGATCGGCATCCCGGGCGTCGGGATGGTCGGCGTCGAGGATACGTACGTCGTGACGCCGGAGGGCGGCCGCTGCCTGACGGGCGGCCCCGAGCCGATCCGGGTCGTCCCGCGCCGGAACCCGGGCTGACCGGCTCCGCCCTCCACCGCCGAGCCCCGTACCTCCCGGTACCGACCGGCTCCGTTCGTCGAGGCTAGAATCGAGGGATGGAAGGCAGGAATGGACGGCGATGAGGACCTCGACCTACGGAGTGACCGACATGACCTGCGCCGCCTGCGCGGCGGCCGTCCGGCGCGCCGTCGCGAAGGCGGACGGCGTGGCGTCCGCGGACGTGAACCTCGCGACCGAGCGCCTGACCGTAACCTACGACGAGACCCGGACCGGCTTCGACGCGATCCGGCAGGCCGTCGAGGACACGGGCTACGGGCTGTTCGAGCTCGCGCCCGAGGCGCCCGCCGCGGGAGGCGCCGCGCGGCGCGCCGAAATCGGCGTCGAGGGCATGACGTGCGCGGCCTGCTCGTCGGCGGTCGAACGGTCGCTGCGCAAGGTGCCGGGCGTCTCCGAGGCGTCGGTCAACCTCATGACGAACCGCGCGACGGTCTCGTACGACCCGGCGCTCGCGAAGCTGGCCGACCTGAAGGCCGCGATCGACGACGCCGGCTACGTCCCGAAGGACCTCGAGGCGCCCGAGGCGCCCGACGCCGAGAAGCTGCGCCGCGACCGGGAGAACCGCACCATGCGCACCCGGCTGATCGTCGCCGCCGCGTTCTCGCTGCCCGTGCTGTACCTCGCGATGGCCCACATGCTCCCCGTGCTCGGGCTGCCGCTGCCGACGTTCCTGCACCCGTCGACGGACCGCGGCGCGCTCCTGTTCGCGGCCGTCCAGGCGGTCCTCGCGACGCCCGTCCTGTTCGCGGGGAGCCGCTTCTTCCGCATCGGCTTCCGCACGCTCCTCAAGGGTTCCCCGAACATGGACTCGCTCGTGGCGATCGGCACGGGCAGCGCCTACCTCTACGGCCTGTACGCGCTCGTCCGCATCGCGCTCGGCGACCGGGACTTCGTCCAGTCCCTCTACTTCGAGTCCGCCGCTGTCGTGATCACGCTGGTCATGCTCGGGAAGACGCTCGAGGCGCGCAGCAAGGGGCGCACGTCGGACGCGATCCGGCGCCTGCTGCGCCTGCGGCCGCGCACGGCGACGATCCGGCGCGCGGACGGGGACCTCGAGGTCGGCGTCGAGGAGGTCGTCGTGGGCGATCTCGTCGTCGTGAAGCCCGGCGCGTCGGTGCCGGTCGACGGCGTGCTGCAGGAGGGCTCGGCGACGTCCGTCGACGAGTCGATGCTGACCGGCGAGAGCCTGCCCGTCGAGAAGGGTCCGGGCGACGAGCTGTCGGCCGGGAGCCTCAACGGCGAGGGCCTCGTCGTGATGCGCGCAGCGCGCGTCGGCGAGGACACGGCGCTGTCGCGGATCATCCACCTCGTCGAGGAGGCGCAGGGCCGCAAGGCGCCGATCGCCAAGCTCGCGGACGTCGTGTCGGGGTACTTCGTGCCCGTGGTCATGGGGATCGCGGTCGTCGCGGCCGCCGCCTGGGCCGTTTCCGGGCAGCCTTTCGACTTCGTGCTCGGCATCTTCGTCACCGTCCTCGTCATCGCCTGCCCCTGCGCGCTGGGCCTCGCGACCCCGACCGCGATCATGGTCGGCACCGGGCGCGGCGCCGAGATGGGCGTGCTCTTCAAGGGCGGCGAGGCGCTCGAGGCGACGCGCGGCATCGGCGTGGTCGTGCTGGACAAGACCGGCACGATCACGGAAGGGAAGCCGCGCCTGACCGACCGAGGCGCCTACAACGGGCACGTCCCGGCGGAGGCGCTCCGCCTCGCGGCGGCGGCCGAGAAGGGCTCCGAGCACCCGATCGCGAAGGCGCTCGTGGAGGCCGCGGAGGCGGAGGGCTTCGCGCCGCCGAATCCCGAGCGGTTCACCGCCGTGCCCGGCCGGGGCATCGATGCGATCGTCGAGGGTCGCGCCGTCCTCGTCGGCAGCCTGCGCCTGCTGGAGGAGCGCGGCGTCGACGCCGCGCCCGCGAGGGACGACGCCGCGCGGCTCTCGGCGCAGGGGCGCTCGCTCCTGTACGCCGCGGTGGACGGGCGGCTCGCGGCGCTGTTCGGCGCCGCCGACACCGTGAAGCCGACCAGCCGCGAGGCCGTCGAGCGCCTGCGCGCGCTCGGGCTCGAGGTCGTGATGCTCACCGGCGACCACCGCGCGACCGCCGAGGCGATCGCCCGCGAGGTCGGAATCCCCGCGGAATCCGTCCGGTCCGACGTGCTGCCGGGCGACAAGTCCGCCGAGGTCCGCCGACTGAAGGCGGGCGGGCGGTCCGTCGCCATGGTCGGCGACGGCATCAACGACGCGCCGGCGCTCGTCGAGGCCGATGTCGGGATCGCGATCGGCACAGGGACCGACGTCGCCGTGGAATCGGCCGACGTCGTGCTCATGCGGGGCGACCTGCGGGGCGTCGCGGACGCCGTCGCGCTGAGCCGCGCGACGATGCGCAACATCCGCCAGAACCTGTTCTGGGCGTTCTTCTACAACGTGGTCGGCATCCCGTTCGCAGCGGGCGTCGTGCACCTGCTGGGCGGCCCGTTCCTCACGCCGGACATCGCGGGCGCCGCGATGGCCCTCTCCTCCGTCTCCGTCGTCACGAACGCGTTGCGGCTGCGCCGCGTGCGGCTCGCGCGCCGGACGGGTCAGCGCCGCTCGGCGACCGCCAGGTAGGAGAGCGGGATCCCGCGGTCCTGCAGGTGCCCGAACAGGCCCGACAGGTCGCGCTCGGATTCCTGCAGCGCGCGCAGGACGAGGCCGTTCGCCTCGAGCGCGGCGACGAGGTCCGCGAAGGTGTAGAAGAAGCTCACGAGGGGCTTCGATTCGTAGCGTCCGGACAGGTAGCCGATGCCCGTGCTCTCCACGAAGGGCTCGCTGCGGAAATAGGACGCCGCGACCCGGTCCGGCCGCTCCGCGTCGTAGCCCTCCTCGCCCGGCGCGGCGAACAGGTTCGTCGCGGGGTGCATGTCGCTCAGGAACAGGCGTCCGCCCGGCTTCAGGCACGACGCGGCCTTCGCGAAGAAGGTCGTCGGCGATTCGAACCAGGTGAGCGCGCCGATCGTGACGAGCGCGACGTCGAACGCGTCCCGCCATTCCTCTCCGATCGCGAGCACGTCGCCGGCGACGAAGCGGCAGGGAGCTCCGAGCACCTCCGCGCAGCGCCGCGCGTAGTCGACCATGTTGTCGGCGATGTCGAATCCGACGCCCGACGCGGCGCCGGCCTGCACGACGGACAGGAGCTCGCGGCCGTCGTTGCAGCAGAACTGCCCGACGGCGCGCCCGGCGAGGCCGTGCGCGTCCAGCGCGGCGGCGAGGAGCGGCTCGACAAAGGCGAAGCGCTCGCTGCGGAGACGCTCGATCCGGCCGGCGTCCCAATCCGGGCGGCGGCGGTCGAACGCCTCCTCCCAGCCGGCCTTGTTCGTCGCGGAGATGTCCCTCGGTTCCATGCCGATTCCTCCCTGCGCCTCACGGGCGCCGCACCCGCCATGATACGTTCTGTGATAGAATCGGGCAAATCCCTGTCAGGAATCGCGGATTCGTGCGAGCCGGACGGGTCGTTCCCGGATAGGATGGGGACAAGGAGGCGGAGATGGCCAGGAAGCGCATCGTCGAGGTGCTCAGGACCGGTCGCGTGCTCGTGTCGGACGGGGCCTGGGGGACGTTCCTCCAGAAGAAGGGCCTCGCGCCGGGCGAAAGCCCGGAAGGCTGGTGCCTGTCGCGGCCCGCGGACGTGCGGGCGATCGCCGCCGCCTACGTCGCCGCCGGCGCCGACCTGATCGAGACCGACAGCTTCGGCGGCTCCTCCTTCAAGCTCGCCCACTACGGGCTCGCCGACCGCGCCGCCGCCGTGAACGAGGCCGCCGCGCGCCTGTCGCGCGAGGCCGCCGGGGAGGACCGCTGGGTCCTCGGGTCCGTCGGTCCGACGGGCAAGCTGCTCCTGATGGAGGAGGCGACCGAGGACGAGCTGTCCGAGGCCTTCCGCGCGCAGGCCGCCGCGCTCGCCGCAGGCGGCGCCGACGCGATCTGCGTGGAGACGTTCACGGACCGGGACGAGGCCGTCCTCGCGGTGCGCGCCGCGAAGGAAAGCACGGCGTGCGAGGTGATCTGCACGTTCTCGTTCGACCGCACGAAGCAGGGGACATTCCGCACGATGATGGGCGTATCGCCCGCGGAGGCCGCGCAGGCGGCCGTGGCGGCCGGAGCCGACATCGTGGGCGCGAACTGCGGCAGCGTGTTCGAGGACCTCGTGCCGATCGTCGCCGAGATGCGCGCGGCCTGCCCGGGCGTCCCGATCCTGGTGCACGCCAACGCCGGACTCCCGTACCGCACGGACGGCGTCGACATCTTCCCCGAGACCCCCGAGGCGATGGCCCGCCTCGCCCCGAAGCTCGTCGCCGCCGGTGCGGGCATCGTGGGCGGGTGCTGCGGAACCACCCCCGAGCACATCGCCGCGATCGCGAAGGCCGTCCGCGGCCGCTGACCCGGCGCCGCCGCGCCGAAGGGACGGCGGGACCGCAAGGGCGGGCCGAACGAAAAGGAGGACCCATGAAGCCGACCGTGCGCATCGCCACGCGGACCCTCGCCGGACTCGCGCTGCTGCTCGCCCTCGAGGTCGTCCTGACCCGGTTCCTGTCGATCCAGACGCCGATCCTGCGGATCGGCTTCGCGTTCCTGCCGATCGCCGTCGCGGGATTCCTCTACGGGCCAGTCTCCGCCGCCTTGATGGCCGCGCTGGCCGACGTCCTCGGCATGCTGCTGTTCCCGTCGGGGACGTTCTTCCCGGGCTTCACGGCGAGCGCCCTGGTCCAGGGCGCCGTCAACGGGCTGATCCTGCACCGCCGGCGCGCGACCTGGCTGCGGGTCCTCGCGGTCTCGCTGGCCCTCGCGGTCGTCGTCGACCTCGGGATGAACACGGTCTGGCTGTCGATGCTCTACGAGAAGGCCGTGGCCGTGCTGCTGCCGGCGCGCCTCCTGAAGACGGCCCTGATGCTGCCCGTGCAGGTCCTGCTGATCCGCGGCACGCTCGAGGCGCTCGTCCGGACGGGCATCGCGCCCCCGCTGAAAGCGGAGGCCGCGAAACCGGAGACGGCTCGTACGGAGGCCGCGAAGGCCCCCTAGTTCCCTGGCTTCCTAGCCTTCCAGCGCCGCCAGCACGTCCGCGAGCGGCACGACGCGCGCCGCGCCGAACGAGATCTGCGCGATGCCGCGCTCCTCGGACGCCACGTCGAACGAGGCGGTCGCCTCGCGCGGGACGACGCAGGCGATGTCGCGGTAGAACGCGTCGCGGACCGTCGCCTCGACGCAGACGTCGGTCGCGACGCCGCAGACGACGAGCGTGTCCACGCCCAGGTTCCGGAGGTCGGATTCCATGGAGGTCGCGTAGAAGCCGCTCCAGCGCTTCTTCGCGATCACGGCGTCGCCCGGCTGCGGGGCGAGCTCGGGCACGACCGCCGCGTCCCAGGAGCCGGCCACGCAGTGCCCGAGGCTCCGGAGGGGCGGGAAGACGCGGCCGAGCAGGCCGGCGTCGGCGTAGTCGGCGCGGACCTCCATCACGTTGTACACGACCGGGCGGCCGGCGGCGCGGAACGCGGCGATCAGGCACGCGCACGGCGCGACCGCCCCGAGCATCCGGTTCTCCTTCACGCCGAGCAGCTTCACGAGCGAGCCGTCCGGGTGGAGGCTCGCGTTCTGCATGTCGATCACGAGCAGCGCGCTCGTCTTCGGGTCGAATCCGTCCATGGCTCCCGTCCTCCTAGCCCTGCGCGGCCTTCTTGGCCTCGAGCCGCTCGATCGCGGCCTTCACCGTCGCCTCGTCGAGCGCGCTGAGCGCCGAATACCCGCGCGCGAGCGCCAGCCGCATCTGCTCGAGCGCCTCGTCGAGGCGTCCGGCCTTCGCCAGCGCCTGGCCGTAGTGGTAGCGCCACTCGCCGAACGACGGCGGGGTCTTCTGCTTGGCCATCCCCTCGTACACCGCGAGCGCGCCTTCCCAGTCTCCCGACTCGAGGAGCGCCTGCCCGTAGTTGTCCTGGATCTCGCCGTTCGAGCCGTTGTACTCCATCGCCTCCTTGTTGAAGGAGACGGTCTTCTTCCAGTCCTTCTTCGCGAAGGCGCGCTCGATGTACAGGTACCCGAGCGTCGCGTAGGTCAGCGTGACCTTCTCCTCGCCGAACAGCGACTCCGCGCGGCGGATCGCGTCCTCGAGCTCGCCCTTCTTCCACTTCGCGAGGATGAGGTTGATGCGCGCCTGGAGCACCTCGAGCGAGGAGAGCTTGTTGCGGTCGATCTTCCGCAGCTCCTCCTCGGCCTCGTCCCAGCGGCCGAGCTTGAGGCACAGTCGGCTGATCGAGAGGCGGTCGCGCGAATCGGCGCCCTTCTGCGTCGCCTTGCGGTACACGGCGAGCGCCTCCTCGTACTTGCGGGCTTCGAAGAGGTTGCGGATCTTCAGCTGGGTGAGTCCGGAGACCATGGTTCACATCCTTTCCAGGGAACGGGCCCTCGAGAACGCGATCGTGGCGACGAACGCCACGCCGAGCAGCGCGAGATTGAGGAAGAAGGGCATGCGGCCGTCGGTCGCCGCGAGCTTCCCGGCGATCCAGCCGAACGGCGAGCCGAGCGCGAGGACGGCGACGTGCAGGATCGAGATGATCCGCGCGCGCTCCTTGGGGTCGACGAGGACGACCTGCATCGAGTCGAGGAGCGGGTTGACCATCGCGATGCCGAGCGCCTCGAGTACGACGTTCCCGACGAGCGCCGGGAGGCCGAGCGACGGGGCGGAGAGGAGCAGCGCCTGGCTGGCCGCGAACACGAGGATGCCGCCGAGCATCGGGCGGCGGAATCGGAGCGCGCGGATGCGCGGCACGGCCGTGAAGAAGACGAGGAGCATCACGAGGGCGCGGACGAGCGGGAAGTATCCGACCCAGGAGGCGTCGATCCCGGCGCGCTCGACCGCGAAGATCGCCCAGAACGAGCCGTTCAGGGTGCTGACGACGCTCATGCAGAGCATCAGGATCCCCGTGAGCACGGTGCCGGGCGAGCGGAGGATCTGCCCGAGCACGCCGCCGTAGCCCGACAGCAGCTTCGGCAGCGACGTGGTCCGCGTCTCGCGCAGGCGCAGCTTCCCGTGCTCGGTCTCCTTCGAGATCAGGAAGAGGAGGAGGAACTTGAGGGTCATCAGCGCGAAGGCGATCAGGTACAGCACGCGCACGGTGGGGACGACGTCGTAGCGCCCGACGAACAGTCCGGCGAGCGGGGCGAAGAACGCGGCGACGACGCCGGAGACATAGACCCAGGTGTAGATGTGCACGATGACCGACCGGTCGCCGTCCTCGACGAGCAGGCAGCCCCACGAGTTCTGGGCGATCCGGTTGACCGCGTTGAGGAGCGCCGCGGCGACGAACCAGCGGAAGTCCTGCGCGAAGGCCCAGAGGAGGCACGGGATCGACCAGGAGACGAGGTCGACGACGAAGGTCGTCCAGCGGCGGCCGTACTTGTCCGTTATAGCCCCCGAGAGGAAGGAGAAGACGATCTGCCCGGCCATCCCGAAGCTCGCGACGAGCCCGATCCCCTCCGTCGTCACGCCCAGCGCCAGCATGTACAGCGACGCGTAGGGAACGTAGAGATTGAACGGGACGCTCCAGAGCGGCTCGGTGAAGACGCAGGCGCGGGTGTTCCCCTTCATGCCGACGAGCGTCTGGACGAGCGGGTGGCGAGACGGCATCGTTCCTCCCGTGCGCGGCCCGGCCGCGGCACGACAACAATATAACACAGCGTGCCGCCATCCTTACGGCGCGCACCTCGGCGGACCGCCATCCTTACGGCGCGTGCCGTTGCGGCGGACGACCATTCAGTCGTCCGGAGAGCAACGGCCCCGCAGGACCATGATACGCGCCGTCGGGACGGCGGTACGCTCCTTGACCGCGCCTCCGTTGACGCGGCGGAGCCCTGCATGATAAGGTTCGGGCGATGGGAGACTGGAACGCCAACCTGCTCGCCTTCGCGATCTCCGTCGGCGCCGTCACGCTCGCCGAGATGGGCGACAA
>CAIXGU010000276.1 GCA_903919045.1 uncultured Eubacteriales bacterium
AGGGAGCGCGCGGCCGCGACGGCGGCGACCGCGCCCGCGGCGACCGGGGCGGAGAAGGGCGACGCGAGGGTGAGCGCGAGCGCTGCGAGGAGGCCGCGGTGGCGCAGGGGCATCGCGCGCTGCGAGGCGGCGAGCCAGTCCAGCAGCCGGCCGAGGCCGCCCGCGGGGTGCGCCCGCGCGCGGGGGAGCGCCCGATCCGGCCGCACGGCCTAGAGCGGGCAGTCCCGGCCGAGGCCGCGGTGCGTGAAGCGGCGCGCGCCCGAGGCGTACTCCGCGACGGTCTGGCCGTGGCCCAGCAGCTTGTACTTGCAGGTCACGAGGCCCTCGAGCCCCACCGGGCCGCGGGCGTGGATCTTGGAGGTGGACACGCCGACCTCGGCGCCGAATCCGTAGCGGAAGCCGTCGGAGAAGCGCGTCGAGGCGTTCCAGAAGACGTTCCCGGAGTCCACGAGCGCGAGGAACCGCGCCGCGGCCTCCCGGTCCTCCGTCACGATCGCGTCGGTGTGCTTCGAGCCGTACCGGTTCACGTGGTCGATCGCCTCGTCGAGCGAGTCGACGATCCGGATCGACACCTTGTAGTCGAGGTACTCCGTGCGCCAGTCCTCCTCGGACGCCGGCGCGCAGCCGGTCGCGGCGACCGTGCGCGGGCAGCCGACGACGGCGACTCCCTTCGCCCGGAGCGCGTCCAGGAGCGGCGGAAGCAGCGCGGGCGCGGCGTCCGCGTGGACGAGGAACGTCTCGGCGGCGTTGCACACGGACACGTACTGCGTCTTCGCGTCGACCATCAGCGGGACGGCCATCCCGACGTCCGTGGCGCGGTCGGCGTACACGTGGCAGATCCCGTCGGCGTGCCCGAGCACGGGGATGCGCGTATGGTCCATCACGTGCCGCACGAACGCGTTCGAGCCGCGGGGCACGAGCAGGTCGACGAGGTCGTCCATCCCGAGCAGCTCCGCGACGTCCTCGCGCGTCTCGAGCAGGCCCATCCAGCCGTCCGGGACGCCGGGTCCGCGCGCCGCCTCGGCGATCGCGGCGGCGGTCGCGCGGTTCGTGGACAGCGCCTCGGCGCCGCCCTTCAGCAGCGCGGCGTTGCCGCTCTTGAGGCACAGGCAGGCGATCTGCACGAGCGCGTCGGGGCGCGATTCGAAGACGACGCCGACGACGCCGAGCGGGCACGTCACGCGGTACAGGTCGAGGCCTTCGTCGAGCTCGGTCGACAGCTGCGTGCGGCCCAGCGGGTCGGGCAGCGCGGCGATCGCGCGCACGCCGTCGGCGGCGGCGCGGACCTTGTCCGCGTCGAAGCGCAGGCGCTTCACGACGGGGTCGGGCAGGCGTTCGACAGCGGCGCGCGCGAGGTCCTCGGCGTTGGACTCGGCGAGGTCGTAGGCGCGGGCGGCGAGGGCGTCGGCGATCCGGAGGAGGGCGGCGTCCCGGTCCGCCCCGGAGGAGGCGGCGAGGGCGAGGGCGGCGGCGCGGGCCGCGAGGGCGGCATCCCGGGTGGCGCTCATGGGGCGGGACCTCTTTCCAGCGCCGGTCGGGCGGCTCGCTCGGCCGGCATCCGTCACGCCTTCCCGCGGACGCGGGAGACGACGACGGAGACCAGGTAGGCGGCGGCGGCGACGACCACGAAGGCGGCGCCGGCCGGAACGTCTGCGAGGTATGATACCACGAGGCCGGCCAGACCGGAAACGAGGCTGATGCCGACCGACAGCGCCTGGTAGGCGCGGACGCTGCCGGACAGCCGCCGCGCGGCGGCCGCCGGGACGACGAGCATGGCGTTGATGACGAGCAGGCCCACCCAGCGGATGGACACCATCACCACCACCGCCACCATGACGTTGAACAGGATCTCGTGCAGCAGCACCCGGACGCCGCGGCTCTGCGCGACCTGCGGCTGGATGCCCGAGAGGAGCAGGCGATTGTACGCGAGGGCCCAGTACGCGAGGAAGAGCGCCAGCACGGCCGCGAGCCGGAGGAGGTCCGCGGGGCCGATCGCGAGCACGTCGCCCACCAGGAAGGCCGAATACTTCGCGAAGCCGCCGCCGACCGAGAGGAGCAGGATGCCGAGGGCCATCGCGAAGGAGGAGAACACGCCGATCGTCGTGTCCGCGGATGCGCCGCCCCGCTCCCGCCCGACGACGATGCCGACCGCGAAGACCAGCCCGAAGCCGATCATGGCCAGCAGCGGGTCCGAGATGCCGAGGAGGACGCCGATCGCGATGCCGGCGAAGGCGCTGTGGCCCAGGGCGTCGGCGAAGAAGGCCATCCGCGCGCTGACGACCTGCGTGCCGAGCATGCCGAGCAGCGGCGCGAGGAGCAGCATCGCCAGGAAGGCGTTGCGCATGAACTGGTAGTCGAGGATATGCGCGAGGCCGCCCATCAGGCATTCCCTCCCGATCCGTGCCGGTGCGCATGGGGCGCGGGTCCGAGGCGCAGGCGGTAGGCCTCGGAGGCCGCGACCTCCGCGGGCGCGCCGTCGGCGAGGACGCGCCCCTCGAGCAGGATGAGCCGGTCGGCGTGGGCGACGGCGGCCTCCATGTCGTGGGAGACCATGAGGATCGACAGGTCGAGACGGCACCGCAGGTCTTCAAGCAGGCCGTAGAAGGCGTCGCGGCCGCGGATGTCCATGCCCGAGACGGGCTCGTCGAGGAGGAGCAGGTTCGGCGCGGGCTCGAGCGCGAGCGCCAGCATCACGCGCTGCATCTCGCCGCCGGAGAGGCGGGAGAGCTCGCGGCGGGCGAGGTGCGCGGCGCCGGTGCGCTCGAGGCAGGCCCGCGCGAACGCGGCGGTCCGGCGCGCGGCGCCGAGGAAGGCGGGGCGGTGGGAGAAGGCGGCGGCGAAGAGGTCCTGGACGGTCGCCGGCGTCGCGCGGTCGACGGAAGGCGACTGGGGCACGTAGCCGATCGTGGGGCGCCCGATGGCCGCGCCCGTCGGACCGGCGAAGGAGACGCGCCCCGTGAAGGGCGCGAGGCCGGCGATGGCCCGCAGCAGCGTCGTCTTGCCGGCGCCGTTCGGTCCGACGACGACGGCCAGCTCGCCGCAGTGCAGGTGGAGGTCCACGTCCTCGAGGATGCGGTGCCCTGCGATCTCCACCGTGAGCCGCTCGATCCGGGTGGAGCAGACGGCGCAGGCGGGCGCGTCCGCACCGCCCGAGCCCGCGTGGTGGGGGTGTCCGTGCGGGACGGGCTCGAGGACAGGGGGTTCCGGCTGCGGGGTCATGGTCCCTCCAGCGCCGCGATCAGGCGGTCCAGGTTCTCGTCCATCCGGTCGAGATAGTCGTCCATCGCCCCGGCACCGGACTTCGCGCCCGTGACGACCGAATCGAAGATGCACTCCGGGAGCCCGGTCTCCCGGGCGATCGTGTCCCCGGCGACGGCCGGGAACTGCGGGTCCAGGATGATCGCGGCGGTCGGGTTCTCCTTCGCATCCGCGATCATGGCGGCGAGCGCCCCGGCGCCGATCGTCTGCCCGTCGTCGAGGCCGAAGATGCCGGCGACCGTGAAGCCGTAGTCCCGCGCGAACGCGAGGAACGAGGCGTGCCCCGCGAGGACCCGGGCGCCGCGGTAGGGAGAGAGCGTCTCCGCCGCCCTGCGGTCGAGGGCGTCGAGCTGCGCGCCGTACCGGTCCGCATTCGCGGCGTAAAGGGCCGCGTGCGCGGGATCCGCGGCCGCGAGGCCGGCCGCGATGGCCCGCATCTGCACGGCGGCGCCCTTCGGGGACGACCAGACGTGCGGGTCGGGCTCGCCGGTCGAGGGGTCGGTCAGCGGCGGGATGCCTTCGGCGGACCGGATCACGGCCAGGTCCGGAAGGTCGTGCGCGACCTTGTCCAGGAAGCCCTCCATGCCGTCGCCGTTCGCGACGAGGACGTCCGCGGCCGCCAGTCTCGCCATGTCGCCGCCCGTCAGGGCGTAGTCGTGCAGGCAGCCGGTGTCCGGCGGGGCGAGCAGCGCGACGTCGACGCCGGGCACGTCCTTCGCGAGCTGGAGGGCATCGAGATAGACGGGGTAGAACGAGGCGACGATCGCGAACCGTCCGTCCGGCGTCGGCGAGGGGGCGGCGCACCCGCCGAGGAGCGCGGACGCCGCGACCAGGACGGCCGCGGCGAGCGCGGCGGATCGGGTGCGGGTACGGGTGCGGGTGCGGAGCGTCATGTCCTTGCCTCCATGGGGATCCGTGCGGTGAGGATCGGCAGGACCTTCCCGACGGCGCCTTCGAGGCGCGCGCCGAACAGCGCGGCGAGCGTCGGGCCGACGTCGAGGATCGAGCCGGTCTCGACCTGCGCGCCGGCGCGGATGCGCGGCCCGGCGGCGAAGAGCGTCGTGGCGATGCCGGGATGGTCGGGCAGGTGCCCGTGCGTCGCGCGCTGCACCTCGTCGAAGGTGAACCCATCGGCGGCGTCGAGCAGGGCGACCGCCCTTCCGTCGCCGGTCCCCTCCGCCGCCATCCCCGCGCGGTCGAGCCAACCGCGCAGGCCGCTCCCCGGCTCGTCGCGGAAGGCGCCCAGCAGCGCCTCGAGGCGCGGGCCGTCCCGGTCGGTCCGGAACCCCTCGAGCGGGTAGAGGAAGGCGCCGGCGCCCGCGGCGTGCACGCGGACCGGCAGGTCCGCCTCGGCGAGCCGCTCCGCGATCCGCACGCGGCCGTGGACGTCGATCTGGGCGTGGTCGCCGAGCACGAGGACCGTCGCGTCCGGGCCGGCCGCCTCGAGCAGGCAGCGGATGCGGACGGCGCTGCGGTCGCAGGCCTCGCGCGTCTCGACGGCGTCGACGCCCGCGTGGTGCTTCGCGTCGTCGACGTCGACGAGGTGCAGGAGCAGCAGGTCGGGCCCGCGGCGGCGCCGGCGCAGCAGGTCGAGCGCGAGCGCGGTCGCGAAGTCGTCCAGCCAGGGCTGGTGCATGCCGCGGCGGATGCCGCCGTACTTGATCTCGGAGAGGAGGAGGAATAGCGGCGTGCCGTTCCGGAGCGCCTTGCGCGTCAGGTCCTCCCTGCGCTTCACGCTCGCCGCGATCTCGGGGAGCACCCAGTCGAGCCGCGCGCCCGCCATCGTCGGCCAGAGGATCGACGCGACGCGGTACCCGGCGCGCTTCACCGCGTCCGCGGCGGTGTCGCCGCGCACGTCGCGGCGGTACCAGTGCCAGTCCCAGTCGTACCCGGACGGCGGGTCGACCTCGTTGTTGACGACGCCGTGGGACGCCGGCGGACGGCCCGTGAGGATCGAGGCGTGGGCGGGGTACGTGAGCGACGGGGCCACGGTCCGCATCGCGCGGACGCGCGCGCCCTTCGCGGCGAGGCCGGCGAGGTCGGGATGCGCGAGGATGCGGTCGAGGTCGCCCGGGGCGATCGCATCGACGCTGATGCAGAGGACCGGTCCGGCCGGTCGCGGGGGGCCCATCGTCACTCCTTCCGGCGCGGCGCGCCGGCACCGCTCCTCGGGGCGGATCCCGCCGCTTCGGAAGGGCGGGAATTCCCGTATAATATTACCTTAGCACGCACCGCCCCGCCACCGCACGTACCGGACCGCCGCAGGACGCCGCTTCGCCGCAAGGCGCGCGGGCCCGCAGACGCGAGGAGGCTCCCCCATGCCGAAGACGTATCCGGCGGACTACCCGTCGCGCGACATCCCGGACCTGCGCGATCTCTACCGCTTCAGCGCCGACCGCTACGGCGGCAAGGCCGCCTACCTCGTCCGCCGGAAGATGGGCGAGCCCGCCGTTCCCCGCTCCTTCCGGGACTTCGAAGGCGACGTCGACGCCCTCGGCACGGCGCTCGTCTCCGAGCTCGACCTGTCCGGCGCGTTCGTCGCGGTCCTGGGCGAGAACCGGTACGAGTGGATGGTCGCCTACCTCGCCACGGCCTGCGGCACGGGCGTCGTCGTCCCGCTCGACAAGGAGCTGCCGCCTCACGAGGCCGTCACCCTGCTGAACCGCTGCGGCGCCGCCGCGGTCGTCCATTCCGGGAAGCTGTCCGCGCACCTCGCCGCGATCCGCCGCGACGCCTCGACCGTCCGCGTCTGGATCGACATGGACGCCGCCGAGGACGCTCCCGACGGCTCCGTCCGTTCGCTCGCCTCCCTGCTCGCCGCCGGCCGCGCGCGCCTCGCGGCGGGCGACCGCGCCTTCCTCGACGCGCCGATCGACCGCGAGGCCCTCGCGGTGCTGCTCTTCACCTCCGGCACGACCTCCGCGTCCAAGGCGGTCATGCTCTCCCATCGGAATCTCTGCGCGAACATCCGGATGATCCAGGGAGCGATCCGGTTCGGCGAGGAGGATACCGACCTCTCCATCCTGCCGATCCACCACACGTATGAGGCGACGATGCTGCTGAGCCTCCTGTCGAAGGGCGCGACGACCGCTTTCTGCGACGGGCTGCGGTACATCGCCGCGAACCTCAAGGAGTACCGGCCGACGACGCTCGAGCTCGTCCCGCTGATCCTCGAGAGCCTCCACAGGAAGATCCAGGACGGCATCCGCGCGAAGCCCGCGACGCGCATCCTCGCGCCCGTCCTCGCCGGGGTCGCCGGCGTCCTGCGCGCGACGACCGGGATCGACGTCCGGAAGAAGGTCTTCCGCAGCCTGCACGAACTGCTCGGCGGGCGGATCCGGGTCATCGTCTCCGGCGCGGCGGCCCTCGACCCGAGGATCTGGAAGACGCTCTCCGGCTATGGATTCCGGATCCGGCAGGGGTACGGGATGACCGAGGCCTCGCCCGTGATCTCGAACGAGCGCGACCGCCTCTACCGCAAGGGGACCGTCGGCGTGCTCGTCCCGGGGATGGAGGGGCGGATCGACCGCCCGGACCCGGAGACCGGCATCGGGGAGATCCTCGTGAAGGGCGACAACGTCATGATGGGTTACTACCAGGACCCGGAGGCGACGGCCGCCGCGCTGCAGGACGGCTGGCTGCGGACGGGGGATCTCGGGCGGTTCGACGCGGACGGGTTCCTGTCCATCACGGGCCGGTGCAAGAACGTCATCGTGACGAAGAACGGCAAGAACATCTATCCGGAGGAGCTCGAGGCGCTGCTCCTCCGCAGCCCGTTCGTGAAGGAGTGCCTGGTCGTCGGCGAGGAGCCGGCGCCGGGCGCGCCGGGCGCGGAGGACGGCGTTCGCGTCGTGGCCGTCGTCGTCCCGGACCGCGAGGCGCTGGCCGCGGCGCACGCGGGGCAGCCGGCCCCCGAGGGCGAGGCGCTGCGCGCGCTCCTCAGGGCCGAGGCGCGCCGGATCAACCAGCAGCTCCCGACCTACAAGCGCGTGGTCGATGTCCGGGTCCGCGAGGAGGAGTTCGAGAAGACCACGACGAAGAAGATCAAGCGGTTCCTGCTCTTCGGACGCTGACCGGACCGGCCGGCGCGGGTGCCGGCCTGTGGAAGACTACCTGTGGAAACTGTGGATAACTCTGTGCATAACTCCAAGGACAGGCCTCCCGGGACGCGCATCGCGCAACGGATAGGGTTTGGGGCTCCGGACGCGAGCGGGACCGGTTCCGGCGTCGCCGGACGGAAGAGCGGAAGAGCCTCGCAAAGCCGCTCCGCCGTAGGGGTATGCAAGGATGCACGAAAATCTGCATAGGCGGAATGTGCGCTGTCCGCGGACATGCGGAAGACGATGAAGACGCCTCCCCGACGGAATCGGGGAGGCGTCCTGCATGCGGTGGATTCCGGGTCGGTCGGGGGGATTTCGCCCCGATCGCGGTTCCGGCCGAGCCGCTTAATACATGCCGTCCATGCCGCCGCCGGGGCCGCCCGCGGGAGCCGGCGGAGCCTTCTCCGGGATGTCGGCGACGACGGACTCGGTGGTGAGCAGCATGCTCGCGACGGACGCCGCGTTCTGCAGGGCGGAGCGCACGACCTTGGTCGGGTCCACGATGCCGGCGGAGATCATGTCGACGTAGGCCTCGGTCAGCGCGTTGAAGCCGATGCCGGTCTTCGCGTTCTTGACCTTCTCGGCCACGACGCTGCCGTCCACGCCCGCGTTGATCGCGATCTGGCGGACCGGCTCCTCGAGGGCCTTGAGGATGATGCGGGCGCCGGTCTTCTCGTCGCCGTGCTCGGTCTTGAGGAGCTTCTCGACGCGCGGGATCGCCTGGATCAGGGCCACGCCGCCGCCCGGCACGATGCCTTCCTCGACGGCCGCGCGGGTCGCCGCGAGCGCGTCCTCGATGCGGAGCTTCTTCTCCTTCATCTCGGTCTCGGTGGCCGCGCCGACCTTGATCACGGCGACGCCGCCGGAGAGCTTCGCGAGACGCTCCTGGAGCTTCTCCTTGTCGAACTCGGACGTGGTCTCCTCGATCTGGACGCGGATGGAGCCGATGCGGGCCTTGATGTCGGCTTCCTTGCCGGCGCCGTCGACGATGATCGTGTTCTCCTTCTGGACCTTGACCTGGCGGGCGCGGCCGAGCATGGCGACCTTCGCCTCCTTGAGGTCGAGGCCGAGCTCTTCCGTGATCACCTGGCCGCCGGTCAGGATCGCGATGTCCTGGAGCATCGCCTTGCGGCGGTCGCCGAAGCCCGGGGCCTTGACGGCCACGCAGGTGAAGGTGCCGCGCAGCTTGTTCACGACCAGGGTCGCGAGGGCCTCGCCCTCGACGTCCTCGGCGATGATGACGAGCTTCTTGCCGCCCTGGACGACCTGCTCGAGCAGCGGGAGGATCTCCTGGATGCTGGAGATCTTCTTGTCCGTGATGAGGAGGTACGGGTCGTCGAGGACCGCCTCCATCTTCTCGGTGTCGGTGACCATGTAGGCGGACACGTAGCCGCGGTCGAACTGCATGCCTTCGACGACCTCGAGCTCGGTGCCCATGGACTTGGACTCCTCGACGGTGATGACGCCGTCGTTGGTGACCTTCTCCATCGCGTCCGCGATCAGGCTGCCGATGTACTCGTCGTTCGCGGAGATCGAGGCGACGCGGGCGATGTCGTTCTTGCCCTTGATCGGCTGGGACAGCTGGGTGATGCTCTCGACGGCGGCGTCGACGGCGGCGTTGATGCCCTTCTTCAGGATCATCGGGTTCGCGCCGGCGGCGATGTTCTTCACGCCCTCGCGGATGATCGCCTGGGCGAGCAGGGTGGCGGTCGTGGTGCCGTCGCCCGCGACGTCGTTCGTCTTGGTGGCGACTTCCTTCACGAGCTGGGCGCCCATGTTCTC
>CAIXGU010000277.1 GCA_903919045.1 uncultured Eubacteriales bacterium
GACGGGCGGTCCCCCGCCGGACGCGGCGGGCGGTCGCCGTAGGGACGCGCAGGACGGTCGCCGAAGGAACGCGCCGGACGGTCTCCCGCCGGGCGCGGCGGACGGTCGCCGAAGTCGCGCGGAGGCCGGTCGCCGTAGGGACGCGCAGGACGGTCGCCGAAGGAACGCGCCGGACGGTCTCCCGCCGGGCGCGGCGGACGGTCGCCGAAGTCGCGCGGAGGCCGGTCGCCGTAGGGGCGCGCCGGACGGTCCCCCGCCGGACGCGGCGGGCGGTCGCCGTAGGGACGCGCAGGACGGTCGCCGTAGGGACGGGACGGGCGGTCCCCCGCCGGACGCGGCGGGCGGTCGCCGAAGCTGCGGCGCGGACGGTCCTCGGAGGACCGCGCCCCGCCTTCCCCGGCCGACGCCGCGCGCGGCGCGAAGCGCCCGCCGGCGCCCCGCTCGTACCGCTTCACGGGCTTGTCCCGGAGGATGTCCTCGGGCTTGTTCTTCAGTCGCCCGTATCTCTTCTCGTCGCTCATCTCGTTCCGTTCCTTTCAGACGGCCCTCCGCCGTCCTCCGGCCCGCATTCCGCGGACCTCGATTCCTCGTCGTCCACCGGCGTCGCCGCCGGGCTGGTCTCGATCTCCTCCGCGAGCGCGATCACGCGGTCCATCAGCAGGTCCACGCGCGCCGTTTCGCCCTTCAGGAACAGGTACCCGAAGACCGCCTCGAGCCCCGTCGCCGCGCGGTACGCGACCGGGTCCGCGTGCTTCGGCAGGCTGCCCGCCGTGTTGTTCCGTCCGCGGCGGAACACCGCGGCCTCCTCCTCGGTCAGCTCCGGCAGCAGCCGCCGCGCGGCCTCCGCCTGGTACGTCGCCTTCACGAGGCGCACCGCGCGCCGGTGCATCGCCCCCGAATGCCCTTGGCCGTCCCCCAGCGCGTGCAGCCGCGCGTGGAGCTCGTACACCGCATCGCCGACGTAGGCGAGCGCGCCGGTCGAGAGTCCGCGGAGGTCCCCCTCGACGGCCGGGCGGGTCATCGCGGGGCCACCTGCTGGCCCTGCGGGGTGTCCTTCACGTCGAAGCCGAGCGCCGCGATCTCCGCGCGCAGGGCGTCCGAGCGCTTCCAGTCCTTCGCGGCACGGGCCGCCGCCCGCGACTCCACGAGCGCCGCCACTTCGGCCGGCACCGCAGCCGCCGCCTCGCACGGCACGCCCAGCACGCCGCACAGCTCGCGCAGCAGCGCCGCCGCCTCGCGCAGCGGGCCTGCCGCGGCGCCGGGCGACGCGGCCGCCGTGTTCGCGGCGCGCACCAGCTCGAAGATCGTGCCGAGGGCGTCGGCCGTGTTGAAGTCGTCGTCCATCCCGGCGAGGAACGCGGCCTTGAGTCCGGGCAGCGCCGCGCGGAGCTCCTCGCCCGCCTTCGAAGCTTCTTCGCCCTGCGCCGCCTCCGGCGCCGCGCCGGCCACGAAGTCCAGCGTCGCGAGGCTCGTGCGGATGCGCGCGAGCGCGCTGCCCGCGGCATCCAGCATCTCGGCGCTGAAGTTCACCGGGCTGCGGTAGTGCGACGAGAGCAGGAAGAACCGCACGACGTCCGCGTCGTATTTCGCGAGGATGTCGCGCACCGTGAAGAAGTTGCCCTTCGACTTCGACATCTTCTCGTTGTCGATGTTGATGAAGCCGTTGTGCAGCCAGTACTTCGCGAACGGCTTGCCCGATGCGGTCTCGCTCTGCGCGATCTCGTTCTCGTGGTGCGGGAACACGAGGTCCTGCCCGCCCGTGTGGATGTCGATCGTCTCGCCGAGGTAGTGCCGGGCCATCGCGGAGCACTCGATGTGCCACCCCGGTCGCCCCTCGCCCCACGGGCTCGGCCAGGA
>CAIXGU010000278.1 GCA_903919045.1 uncultured Eubacteriales bacterium
AAGAAGCGCGCCGCGGCGCTCTACAGCGAGGACGAGGCCAAGACGATCCGCCGCTCGCACGAGAACCAGGACGTCATGCGCCTCTACGGCGAGTTCCTGGGCGCTCCGTACGGCGACCTCGCGCACGAGCTCCTGCACACGTCATACACCAAGCGCGAGAGGATCTGACCGTTCCAGCCTACGGCGGGCCCGGTTGCGTGCGACGGCTCCGCCGGAGCGACAGCAACCGCCGCAGGCACGATGCCCGCCGTTGCTGGAATCGCGCGGGAAAAAGCGCGAGAAGATCCGACCGTTCCAGCCCATGACGGTCCCGGACGTTCCGGGACCCCCGAAGGAAGCCGGCGCCGCGAGGCGACGGCTTCCTTCCTCTTCTCAGCCGATGGCGGCTCCGCCTTCCTCGCCGGTGCGGATGCGGATGCAGCGCTCGATGGGCAGCACGAAGATCTTGCCGTCGCCGATGTTCCCGGAGCGGGCCGCGCGGATCACCGCGTCGATCGTGGGCTGCACGAACTCGTCGTTCACGGCGATCTCGATGCGCACCTTCGGCAGGAGGTTCACCGTCCGGATGGCCCCGCGGTAGCTCTCGGTGTAGCCCTTCTGCTGGCCGCATCCCTTGACCGTGTGGACGGTCATCTTGTGGATCTCGGCATCGAAGAGGCTCTGCTTCACGTTGTCGAGCGACTCGGGGCGGATGATGGCGATGACGAGCTTCATGGCGGGTCCTCCGTGGAAATGAAAAGGACGCCCGGCCTTCCGGCCCGGCGTCCTTGCCTCGTCCCGCCGAACAAGCGGAACCTTGGGGAGAAGATAGCACAAAGGGTCACCCGGGCGCAAGGGCCGCGGCGGGTCCGCGCCTAGGCCCCCTCCTCCCCGCCGTCCGGCGCCTTCTTCCGGCGGTACGAGCCCTTGCCCTTCGCGGGCGCATGCACGCGCGTGCCGGTGTCGAACAGGACGCGGGTGCGCGCCTGCTGGGTCAGCGTCTTCTTCTTTTTGCGCTGCCGCTTGTTCACGCGCCGCCCTCCGGCCCCTTCCCCTCGACGAGGCGCCGGTAGGCGCCGTAGCCCTCCCGCTCCAGGTCCTCGAGCGGCACGAAGCGCACCGCGGCGCTGTTGATGCAGTACCGGAGCCCGCCCCGGTCCTTCGGGCCATCCTCGAACACGTGTCCGAGGTGCAGGTCGCCGATGCCGCTGCGCACCTCGGTGCGGCGCATCCCGTGGCTGCGGTCCTCGCGCTCCGCGACGGCGCCGGCGTCGACCGGCCGCGTGAAGCTGGGCCAGCCGCATCCCGAGTCGAACTTGTCGCGCGAGGAGAACAGCGGCTCGCCGGTCGCGCGGTCCACGTAGAGCCCGGCGCGGTGCTCGTTCCAGGCTTCGTTGCGGAAGGGGGGCTCGGTCGCGGCGTGCACGAGAACCTCGTACTGGAAGGGCGTGAGCGACGCCTTCATCTCCGCGTCGCTCGGCCGCCGCCACGCGGGGGCGGGCGGCGCGGGGACCGGCGCGGCCAGCGCGGCCGGCTCCGCGATCGGCGCGATC
>CAIXGU010000279.1 GCA_903919045.1 uncultured Eubacteriales bacterium
GCTGCCGCTGATGGACTTCCGCCTGCTCGTCGCCGAGCGGCGGGCGACGCGCGACGGCGCGCTCGACGTGCTTCGCTTCCAGGAGGAGGCGTGCGCCACGCTCGCCGCCGAGCCGAACGCCGTCGTGCGCGAGCTGTACGCGGAGAAGGTCGCGGAGCGCTGCGGCATCTCGACGGACAGCGTCCTGCAGGAGGTCGCCCGAAGGCGCGGCGGCCGCGCCGCGGGGAGCGCCCGGCCGCAGGAGGACCGCGCCGCGCGACGGATCGACGTCCTCGACGAGTCGGCGGGCGAAGGGGAGGACGACGCCGGGGACGGGCCTTCGGGCGCCGGGGAGCGGGCGACGCGGGAGGAGTTCCTCCTCGCCTGCATGGTCGGCGCGGTGCCCGGTCTGCTCGCGGCGATGCCGGACCCGCCTTCGCCCGGCGACTTCGCGGAGGGGCCGATGCGCCAGTTCGCGACGGCCGTGCTCGACCGCGCGCGGGAAGGCCGGTGCGGCGTCTCCGAGCTGATGACCCTCGCGGAGGGGATGACGCTCCTCGGCGCCCCGGTGCCGGCGCTGGTCGCCAAGGCGTGCATGACGCTCGGCGACGCGCTCGAGCCCGAAGCCGCGGCGCCGACCGCCCGGGGGTACCTCCTCCGGACGCGCCGGAACCGGCTGCGCGCCCGTCGGGCCGAGCTCGCGGCCCGCATCGCGGGGGTGCCGCCCCCGCCGGACCTCGCGGACCTGAAGCGGGAGCTGCTGGAGATCACGCGGAGGCTCTCGGGCCTCCGGATCGCGGAATAGGACGATGGGAAGGGAACCGGGCCGGGGGAAGCCGGACGGGAAGGAGAAGGGAATGGCGCAGGTGAAGAAGAAGGTTCTGCTCAGCGTGATCGTCGAGATGGCCAAGGCGAACGGGAACCGCATCACGTACCGCGAGGTGATGAGCGCGGCCGAGTCCTCGGACGTCGATCTCGAGCAGACGGAGAAGATCTTCGACAAGCTCGAGGCGATGGGCATCGAGGTCGTCCCCGACGCGGCCGCAGAAGAGGAGCCGGCCGCCGCCGAGGCGGACCTCGACCTGTCGGGCGTCGACGGGATCGGCATCGACGACCCCGTCCGGATGTACCTGAAGGAGATCGGCAAGGTGCCGCTGCTCACGGCGGATGAGGAGAAGGAGCTCGCGATGGCGATGCTCGCCGGCGACGGCGAGGCCAAGAACCGCCTGTGCGAGGCGAACCTGCGCCTCGTCGTGAGCATCGCGAAGCGCTACGTCGGCCGGGGCATGCAGTTCCTCGACCTGATCCAGGAAGGCAACCTCGGACTCATCAAGGCCGTCGACAAGTTCGACCACACGAAGGGCTACAAGTTCAGCACCTACGCGACGTGGTGGATCCGCCAGGCGATCACGCGGGCGATCGCCGACCAGGCGCGCACGATCCGCATCCCGGTGCACATGGTCGAGACGATCAACAAGCTGATCCGCGTCCAGCGCACGATGATCCAGGATCTCGGCCGCGAACCCGAGGCCGATGAGCTGGCCAAGGAGATGGGCATGACCGTCGAGAAGGTCCGCGAGATCATGAAGATCTCCCAGGAACCCGTCTCGCTCGAGAAGCCGATCGGCGAGGAGGAGGACAGCCACCTCGGCGACTTCATCCC
>CAIXGU010000280.1 GCA_903919045.1 uncultured Eubacteriales bacterium
CCTTGTCGAGCTTCATGTTCGGGATGCCGTAGCGGAGCAGCCCGCCCACGGCGTCGCTGCGCTCGTAGACGGTGACGAGATGGCCCTGGCGGTTCAGGCGGAACGCCGCCGCGAGGCCGGCCGGGCCGCTGCCGACGACGGCGACCGTCGAGCCGGTGCGGTTCTTCGGCGGGCGCGGGACGATCCAGCCGTTCTCCCACGCCGTCTCGGCGAGGAAGAGCTCGATCTCGCGGATGGTCACGGCGTCCCCGTTCAGACCGCAGGTGCACGACGCCTCGCACGGCGCCGGGCAGACGCGCCCCGTGAACTCGGGGAACGGCGACGTCGCCTCGAGGCGCTCCCACGCCTGCTTCGGGAACCCGCGGTAGAGCAGGTCGTTCCATTCGGGGATGAGGTTGCGCTTCGGGCACCCCGACGAGACGTTGTTCACCGTCACGCCGCCGTGGCAGAACGGGACGCCGCAGTCCATGCAGCGCGCCGCCTGGTCGCGGAGGAACGCCTCGGGCGCGGGGCCGTGCAGCTCGTTCCAGTCGCCGAGGCGCGCCTCGGCCGTGCGGGCGGGCCAGACGGCCCGGTCGAACTCCATGAATCCGGTCGGCTTCGCCATGGCGGTCAGGCCCCCTTCCCCATCCGGATCTCGAAGGCCCGGTCGAGCAGGGCGTCCCCTTCGCAGCCTTCCTTCCTCGCCGTCTCGATGGCCTGCAGCATCGCTCGGTAGTCCTGCGGCAGCACCTTGAGGAAACGCTTCCCGGCTTCGGGCCATTCCTTCAGGAGCTGGCGCGCGCGCGGGCTGCCGGTATGGACGGCGTGCTTCTCGAGCAGGTCCTCGATCGTCCGCAGGTCCTCCGCGTCGCACGGCAGGAGCGAGACCATCTCCGGATTGATGCGGTCGCCCGCGCCCTTCCCGTCGAGAAGGTACGCCACGCCGCCGGACATGCCGGCCGCGAAGTTGCGCCCCACGGAGCCGAGGATCACGGCGACGCCGCCGGTCATGTACTCGCAGCCGTGGTCGCCCACGCCCTCGACGACCGCCTTCGCGCCGCTGTTGCGGACGCAGAAGCGCTCGCCGGCGCGGCCGCCCACGAAGAGCTCGCCGCCCGTCGCGCCGTAGAGCACGACGTTGCCGGCCAGCACGTTGTGCTCGTCCTGCCAGCCGGCGTCGGCCGGGCGGCGCACGACGATGCGTCCGCCGGACAGTCCCTTGCCGACGTAGTCGTTGGCCTCGCCCGTGAGGAACAGGTCGATGCCCTCCGGGACGAACGCGCCGAACGACTGGCCCGCGCAGCCCTCGAACTCGAAGCCCATCGTGCCTTCCGGCAGGCGCACGTAGCGCTCGCTCACGAAGGCGCCGACGCGCGTGCCCACCGTGCGCTGCGTGTTGCGGATGAGCGACTTCATGCGCACGCCGTCCTTCTCGACCATGGTCCCGACCGCGTCCATGAACAGCGACCACTCGTCGCCGCCCGCCTTCGCGGCGCGCTCCTTCGGGGGGCGCGGGCCGAAGTGGGCGATCAGTCCGGAGAGGTCGACGTGGCCTGCGCGGCCGGCGGCCTCGCGCTGCACGAGCCGATCCGAGCGCCCCACCATCTCGTCGACGGTGCGGAAGCCCAGCGCGGCCATCTCGCGGCGCAGGTCCTCGGACAGCAGGCGGAACAGGTTCACGACGTGGTCGGGGCGGCCCGAGAACAGCGCGCGGAGCTCGGGGTTCTGGGTCGCGACGCCGACCGGGCAGGTGTCGAGGTTGCACACGCGCATCATGACGCAGCCCAGCACGACGAGCGGCAGGGTCGCGAAGCCGAATTCCTCGGCGCCGAGCATCGCGGCGACCGCGATGTCCCGGCCGGTCATGAGCTTGCCGTCGACCTCGAGGCGCACGCGGCCCCGCAGGCCGTTGAGCATCAGGGTCTGGTGGGTCTCGGACAGGCCGAGCTCCCACGGGAGGCCGGCATGGTAGATCGACGTGCGCGGCGAGGCGCCGGTGCCGCCGTCGAAGCCGCTCACGAGGATGATGTCCGCGCCGCCCTTGGCCACGCCCGCCGCGATCGTGCCGACGCCCGTCCCGGAGACGAGCTTCACGTTGATGTCGGCGCGCGGGTTCGCCTGCTTCAGGTCGTAGATCAGCTGCGCGAGGTCCTCGATGCTGTAGATGTCGTGGTGCGGGGGCGGCGAGATGAGTCCGACGCCGGGCGTCGAATGGCGCGTGCGGGCGATCCAGGGATAGACCTTCTTCGCCGGCAGCTGGCCGCCCTCGCCGGGCTTCGCGCCCTGGGCGATCTTGATCTGGATCTCCTTCGCGGAGGCGAGGTAGTGGCCGGTCACGCCGAAGCGCCCGGACGCGACCTGCTTGATCGCGCTGTTGCGGGAGGTCCCGAGGCGCTCGGGCTCCTCGCCGCCCTCGCCGCTGTTGCTGCGGCCGCCGATGCGGTTCATCGCCTCGGCCAGCGCCTCGTGCGCCTCCTTGGAGATCGAGCCGTAGGACATGGCCCCGGTCTTGAAGCGCCGCATGATCGCCTCGGCGGGCTCGACCTCGTCGAGCGGGACGGGCGTCCCGGGCGTGAAGTCGAGCAGCGAGCGCAGCGTCGCGTTCGCCTCCTTCCGGAGGTGCTCGCGATACTGCGCGAAGAGCCCGGGGTCGTTCGTCCGCGCCGCCTGCTGGATCAGGTGGATGACCATCGGGTCGTAGAGGTGGCGCTCGCCGTCGCGGCGGAAGCGCGTGCGGCCGCCGGTCGGGAGCGGGAGGTCCGCGCCGCCCTCGAACGCGGGGCGGTGCAGGCGGGCGCAGTCCTCGGCGATGTCGTCGACCGTGACGCCGTCCACGCGCGACTCCGTGCCGGCGAACCAGCGGTCGCGGACGTCGGCGGACAGGCCGACCGCCTCGAAGATCTGCGCGCCCTGGTAGCCCTGGATCGTGGAGATGCCCATCTTGGACATGACCTTCACGACGCCGTGCTCCACCGCCTCGCGGTAGCGCTCGATCGCAACGGCCGGCTTGCCGCGCAGGAATCCGCCCGCGGCGAGGGCGTGCACGCTGGAGTAGGCGCCGTAGGGGTGGACCGCATCGCAGCCGAAGCCGACGAGGCAGGCGAAGTGGTGCACCTCGCGCGGCTCGAAGGAGTCGAGGACGAGGCCCACGCGGGCGCGGAGGCCGCGCGCGACGAGCGCCTGGTGCAGGCCGGAGACGGCGAGCAGCGAGGGCAGGGCCGCGAGCAGGCGCGTGATGCCGCGGTCGCTGAGGACCAGCAGCTCGGCGCCCTGGCCGATCGCCGCGATCGCCTCGTTCACGAGGAGGTCCATCGACTTGCGGATGCCCTTCCCGCCTTCGTTCACGGGGTAGCGGGTGCGCAGCGTGCGCACCTTGAGGCCGGCGGCGCCGGAGCGCAGCGCCTCGAACTGGACCGGGTCGAGGACCGGCGTCGGGACGAGCACCTTGCGGCAGTGCGCGGGGCCGTCGGAAAGCAGGTCGCCGGAGGGGCCGAGGAAGACCTCGGTGCCGACGACGCAGGCCTCGCGGAGCGCGTCGATCGGCGGGTTCGTGACCTGCGCGAACTGCTGCTTGAAGTAGTGGAACAGCGGCTGCGGCTTGCCGGAGAGCACGGCGAGCGGGATGTCCGCGCCCATGGCCCCGACCGGGTCGAGGGCGTCCTCGGCCATGGGGGCGACGGTATACGCGAGGTCCTCGTAGGTGTAGCCGAACGCATGCTGGGAGACGACGAGCTCGTCTCCGTAGGTGAGCAGCGGGCTCGCGCCGGAGGCGTCCCCGCCGGTCGGGAGGAGCGCGGCCACGGCCTCCTCGGAGGCGGCGGCGAGGAGCGTGAGGCCCTCCTCGAGCCAGCGGGCGTAGTCGCCGGCGCACCAGCGGCGCTTGATCTCCTCGTCGAGGAGGATCTCGCCCGTCGCGGTGTCGACGAGGATCATCTGCCCGGGACCGAGCTTGCCCTTCATGACGATCTCGGACGCGGGGAGGTCCGTCACGCCCGCCTCGGAGGCGAGCACGACGAGGCCGTCGCGCGAGACGGAGAAGCGTGCGGGGCGCAGGCCGTTGCGGTCGAGCGTCGCGCCGGCCTTCACGCCGTCGGAGAAGCACATCGCGGCCGGGCCGTCCCACGGGGGCATCACGCACTGCGCGTACTCGTAGAAGGCGCGCTGCGCGGCGTCCATCGACGGGTCCGAGGACCAGGGGCCCGGGACCATCATCATGAGCGCGGCGGGGAGCTCGCGCCCGGCGGCCGTCAGCAGCTCGAGCAGGTTGTCGAACTTCATCGAGTCGGAGCCGTTCGCCTGGAGCAGCGGCGCGAGCACGTCGGGACCGGTCTCGTCGTCTCCGGTCGCGATGCGCAGGTCGCCCTCGCGCGAGCGGATCGCGTTCTCGACGCAGCGCAGCGTGTTGATCTCGCCGTTGTGGGCCACCATGCGGCACGGCTGGGCGCGGTCCCAGCTCGGGAACGTGTTGGTCGAGAAGCGGGAGTGCAGTAGGCACAGGCGGCTCTCGAGGCGCGGGTCGTCCAGCTCGGGGTAGAAGCGCCGCAGCTGGCTCGAGTGCAGCATGCCCTTGTAGACGACGGTGCGCGTCGACAGCGACGGGAAATACGCGTAGCAGCCCGGGATCGCCGAGAGCGCCTTCTCGGCGGCGCGGCGCAGCACGTAGCACTGAAGCTCGGTCGGCGCAGCGGTCCGGTCGTTGCGCGGCACGAGGAAGAGCTGGACGATCGTCGGCATGCAGGCGCGCGCGCCCTGGCCGCACTCGTAGATGTTCACGGGGACGTCGCGGCGATGCAGGACCTCCATGCCGTTCTCGTAGACGGACGTGCGGATCGCCTCCATCGCGCGGGCCGCGATTTCGGGGTCGCGCGGCAGGAACAGCGACGCGACGGCGTAGCGTCCCGCGGACGGCAGCGCGACGCCGGCCTCCGCGAGGACCTCGCGGAAGAACCGGTCGGGGATCGTGAGGAGCAGTCCCGCGCCGTCGCCGGTCGCGGCGTCGGCGCCGGCCGCGCCGCGGTGCTCCATGCGCTCGAGCGCGGTCGCGGCGATCCGCACGACGTCGTGCGAGGCGCGGCCGTGACGGTCGGCGACGAACCCCGTGCCGCACGCGTCGTGCTCGAACGCCGGCCGGTAGAGGCCCTGCGCCCCCGGCGCCGTGCGCCGGAACGCGGGCGCCTTCGCCCGCCCCTGGTCCGGATCCGCCCCGGCCGCCTGAAGTCCGTCTGCCCTGCTCATCCCGTCACTCCATCCCTTCCTCGCGGTGCGCCAGGATCTCCTTCGCGATCTCCAGCATCGGGCGCCCCGTGTCCATGCTCTTCTTCTGCAGGTGCCGCCACGCGGCGTCCTCGGACATGCCCTGCGTCTCCATCAGGACGTACTTGGCCTTCTCCGTCACCGCGCGCCGCTCCGCCTCCTGGCGGTAGCGCCGCACCTCGCGGTCCATCGCCTGCAGCCGCCGCCGGAACCGCGCCGCGGCGTCGAGCGCCGCGAGCAGCATCTCCACCGTGACTGGCCGCGGCAGGCAGGTCACCCGGTCCCCGAGCGTCCCGGCGAGCGTCGCCTCGTCGCCCATTCCCTGCAGCAGCAGGACGACCTCGCACCCGATGCGCTCCGACAGCTCCCGGCAGAGCGCCCCGACGCCCATGTCCGCCACGTCCGACCCGACCACCGCGATGTCGACGTCCCGGCCGCCCGCGTACCGCAGGGCCGCGCCGCCGGAGGCGAACGCCCCCTCGACCGCGTACCCGCGCGCGGAGACCGCGCGGCGGACCTTCTCCATCGTCTCCGGCCTGCGGAAGACGAGGACGAGCCGGACGGCGTCCATGGGCATGCATCAGTACCGGGCCAGGTAGGCGTCGGTCTCCCACGGGTGGACCGCCGTGCGGTAGTCGTCCCACTCCTCGCGCTTCGCCTGCACGTACTTCTCGACGAGTCCCTCGCCGAGCGCCGACACGACGAGCGGGTCCGCGACCAGCGCGTCGAGCGCCTCCGCGAGGCTCCCCGGCAGCGTGCCGATGCCGTGCGCCGTCCGTTCCGCCGGGCCCATCTCGAAGATGTTCCGCTCGACGGCCGGCGGCGGGACGAGGCCCCTCTTCACGCCGTCGAGGCCGGCCGCGAGGATCGCGGCGAGCGCGAGATACGGGTTGCACGACGGGTCCGGGCTGCGCAGCTCGACGCGGGTCGAGGCGCCCCGGGCCGCGGGGATGCGGATCAGCGGGCTGCGGTTGCGGGTCGCCCACGCGATGTAGACGGGCGCCTCGTAGCCCGGGAGCAGGCGCTTGTAGGAGTTCACGAGCGGGTTCGTGACCGCCGCGAAGCCGCGCACGTGCTCCATGAGGCCGGCGATGAACGAATACGCCGTCTTCGACAGCCCGAGCGGGTCGGACGGGTCGTCGAACGCGTTCTTCCCGTTCTTGAAGAGGGAGAGGTTCGTGTGCATGCCGCTGCCGTTGATGCCGTACACGGGCTTGGGCATGAAGGTCGCCGCGAGGCCGTGGCGGTTCGCGATCGTCTTCACGACGAGCTTGAAGGTCATGATGCGGTCGGCCGACGTGAGCGCGTCGTCGTACTTGAAGTCGATCTCGTGCTGCCCGGCCGCGACCTCGTGGTGGGAGGCCTCGATCTCGAAGCCCATCTCCTCGAGCGTGAGGCAGATGTCCCGGCGCGCGTCCTCGCCGCCGTCGGACGGCCCGAGGTCGAAGTAGGACGCCTTGTCGTGCGTCTCGGTCGTGGGCTTGCCCTCGTCGTCCGTGCGGAACAGGAAGAACTCGCACTCGGGGCCGACGTTGAACGTGAAGCCCATCGCCTCCGCCTCGGCGAGCGCGCGCTTCAGGACGCGGCGCGGGTCCCCCTCGAACGGAGAGCCGTCCGGGTGGTGCACGTCGCAAACGAGGCGCGCGACGCGGCCCGACGACGGCCGCCACGGGAACGTCGTGAACGTCGCCGGGTCCGGCCGCAGGTACATGTCGGACTCCTCGATGCGCACGAAGCCCTCGATCGACGACCCGTCGAACATGCACTGGTTGCGCAGCGCCTTGTCGAGCTGGTCCACCGTGATCGCCACGTTCTTCATCTGCCCGAACAGGTCCGTGAACTGAAGCCGCACGAACTTGACGTCGTTCTCCCGGGCGATCCTCTCGACGTCCTCGATCCCGATCCGGTCCATCCCGTCCCTCCGATCCTCGCCTGCCGTCCGCCGCTCCTCCGCGGCTTCCGGGGCCATCCTCGAATCTCCATTGTAACGCGGAAGGCGCCCCGCCGGCGCCGGGGACTCCCCCTCGCCGTGGAACGCCTTCGTCCCCGATGCAATTCGCCCGGGTCCGGCACGGCATCGTGCAACCTCAGGGGCTTCTTCTTGCATCTGTACCGGAGTTTATCATCGGTTTTGGCCTATGGCAACCCGTTTCTGCACGTTATCATTCATTTTCTTGCACTTGCACGAGGATGCCGCGCGCAACCGCGCTTCTCCTGTGCCAACTCTCCGCCTGCGGCTAGGGGTCGACGCGCCCGGTGTCCCGCGGGAACAGGCTCGCGTGGCGGATGTTGTGCATGCCGAGCAGCTGCACCGCCACGCGCTCGAGGCCGATGCCCAGGCCGCCGTGCGGGGGCATGCCGTACTTGTGCATCATGAGGTAGGCTTCGAAGTCCGCCGGGTCGAGGCCGCGCGCCTGCATCTTCGCGACCTGCGCCGCGTGGTCGTGGATGCGCTGGCCGCCCGTGGTGATCTCGAGGCCGCGGAACAGCAGGTCGAAGCTGCACGTGAAGCCCGGGTCCTCCGGGTCCTCCATCGTGTAGAACGGCCGCTTGCCCGCGGGGTAGTGCGTCACGAACACGAAGTCGGACCCCCAGGTCTCCTTCGCGTACGCGCCGAGGTGGACCTCCTCCTCGGGCGAGAGGTCCGCTCCCCGGTTCCGGATCCCGAACCGCTCGGCGAGCAGCGCCTTCGCATCGCGGAACTTCAGCACGGGGATGCGCCCGACCTCCGGCACCGTCGCCTCGAGCAGCCCGATCTCGTACGCGCACGCGTCCGCGACCGTGTGCATCAGGTGGCGGAGCATCCCCGCCTCCATGCGCATGACGTCGTGGAAGCTGCGGATGAAGCCCATCTCGAAGTCGAGCCCGATGTACTCGTTCAGGTGCCGCGTCGTATTGTGCTTCTCGGCTCGGTAGACCGGCGCGGTCTCGAACACGCGCCCGTATACGCCGACCATCATCTGCTTGTAGGTCTGCGGGCTCTGCGCGAGGCACGCCGGCCGCCCGAAGTAGTCCAGCTTGAAGACGTTCGCGCCGCCCTCGACGCCCGCCGACACGATCTTCGGCGTCTTCACCTCGGTGAAGCCGTTCGCCGACAGATACGTCCGGTAGGCCGCGAGCATCGCCTCCTCGATCTTCCAGACCGCGCGCTCCTTCGGGTGGCGCAGCGACACCGGCCGCACGTCGAGCAGCACCTCGAGCGACGACTCGAGGCGACGTCGCCCGAGAGGCACGGGAGTAGGGGCCGCCGGCTTCGACAGGATGTCCATGGCCTCGGCCTTCAGCTCGAATCCGCCCTGCGCGCGCTCGTCCTGGACGACGACGCCCCGGACGTCCACGCACGCCCCGTCGACGAGGTCCTCCGGCAGCGGGCCGTCCCACACGCACTGCACGACCGCGCGTCCGGTCCGGACCATCACGAAGGCGACGCCGCCCATGTGGCGGATCCGGTGCACGAAGCCGAGCACCTGCGCGCGCCCGTCCGGCGCGGTCGTCACGCCCTCGAGCGGTCCGCGCGGGGGCAGGTAGGAGGATCCCTTGATATACGCCGGCGAGCATTCCGCCGCCGCGTCGATGAACCAGACCGCGTCCATGTCAGGCCTTCCCTTCCGCCGGCCCGTCGAGGGCCTCCCGCAGCGCCGCCTGGAGAAGCTTCGGATCCGCCCTCCCGCCGGCCGCCTTCATCGCCTGTCCCATGAGGAACCCGAACGACTTCGCGCTGCCGGACCGGTAGTCCGCCACCGCCGCCGGGCTGCCCGCGAGCGCCGCCGCGACGGCCGCCGCGATCCCGCCCTCGTCCGCGACGACGAGGAGCCCCATCGACTCCGCGAGCGCCGCCGGCTCTCCTCCCTGCTCCATCATCGATCCGAGGATGCGCCGCGCCGAGCCCGCGTTCACCTTGCCCGCCTCCACCAGCGCCGCCAGGCGCCCGAGCGCCGCGCCGCCGAACGGCAGGTCCGCGACGCTCCGTCCGGCCGCGTTCAGCCGCGCGAACAGCTCCACGACCACCCAGGTCACGGCCGCCCGCACGCCGACGCCCTGCGCCAGCACCGCCTCGAACAGCTCCGCCTCCGCGCGCGACCGCGTGAGCAGCGCGGCGTCGGCCTCCGCGATCCCGAGCGTCCCGATATACCGCGCGCGCCGCTCCGCCGGCAGTTCCGGCAGCTCCGCCCGGATGCGCGCCACGTCCGACTCCGACACCAGGATCGGCACGAGATCCGGGTCCGGGAAGTACCGGTAGTCCTGGGCGTCCTCCTTGCCCCGCATCCCGCGGCTCTCCCCGCGGTTGTCGTCCCACTGGCGCGTCTCCTGCGCGACCTTCTTCCCGGCGGCGAGCAGCGCCTCCTGGCGCTTCGCCTCGGCCTCGACCGCGCGGTGCACGGCACGGAAGGAGTTGAGGTTCTTCATCTCGGTGCGCGTCCCGTATTCCGTCGCGCCGACGGGCCGGATGCTGACGTTAACGTCCGCGCGCATCGACCCTTCCTGCATCTTCACGTCGGACACCGCGCACGCCTCGAGGATCTCGCGCACGGCCTCCATGTAGGCCTTCGCCTCCTCGGCGCCGCGCAGGTCCGGCTCGCTCACGATCTCGATGAGCGGCACGCCGCAGCGGTTCAGGTCGACGAGCGTGCCCGTGCCGTACGCATCGTGGAGGAGCTTGCCGGCGTCCTCCTCGATGTGGATGCGCGTGAGGCGGATGCGCCGAGGCCCGGCCGACGTCTCGATGTCCACGTGGCCGCCGAGGCACAGGGGCGCCTCGTACTGCGAGATCTGGTAGGCCTTGGGCATGTCGGGGTAGAAGTAGTTCTTGCGGGCCATCACGCTGCGCGGCGCGATCGTGCAGTGCATCGCGAGGCCGGCCTTCACGGCGAATGCGACGACGCGCCGGTTGAGGACCGGCAGCGCGCCCGGGAGGCCCGTGCAGACCGGGCAGCAGCGCGTGTTCGGCTCGCCGCCGAACTCGTTCGCGCACCCGCACCAGATCTTGGTGGCGGTGGACAGCTCCGCGTGGATCTCGAGGCCGCAGACGATCTCGTAGGCCATCCCCGTCACCTCCCCGCTCCGGCCGCCGACGCAGCCGCGCCGAGGTCCGGGAACCGCCCGCGGCAGCCGGCCGCGCGCTCGATGCAGCCCGCGGCGGCGAACAGCGTGTTCTCCGCGAACGCGGGGCCCGTGAGCTGCAGCCCGATCGGCAGGCCCTGCGCGTCGAAGCCCGCGGGCACCGAGAGGGCCGGGATCCCCGCGAGGCTCGCGCCGACGGTGCAGATGTCCTGCAGGTACATCTGGATCGGGTCGCCCGTCTTCTCGCCGAGGCGGAACGCCGTCTGCGGGGCGACGGGGCCGAGGAGCAGGTCGTGGTCCGCGAACACGCGGTCGAAGCCGTTCCGGATGTGCGCGCGCGCCTTCTGGGCGCTGCCGTAGTAGGCGTCGTGGTAGCCCGCCGACAGCACGAACGTGCCGAGCAGGATCCGGCGCTTGACCTCCGCCCCGAAGCCCTCGGACCGCGTCTTCATGTACATGCCGGCGATGCTCTCGTACCCTACGGCGCGGTTCCCGTAGCGGACGCCGTCGAAGCGGGCCAGGTTGGAGCTCGCTTCGGCGGAGGAGACGACATAGTAGGCGGGGATCCAGTGCTCGACCGCGGGCAGGCCGCACTCCGCGACCTCGGCTCCCTCGGCGGCGAGCCAGTCGGCGGCGCGGCGCACGGCATCGCGCACCTCGGGCTGCACGGCGTCGGTCAGGAACTCGCGCGGGAGGCCGACGCGCAGCCCCTTCACGATGCGCGGCGCCGCGGCGGTCGCGGGGCGGTCGACGGTCGTCGCGTCGTGCGGGTCGCGGCCGGCGAGGAGGCCGAACACGGCCTCGGCGTCGGCGACGCTGCGGGCGAGCGGGCCGATCTGGTCGAGCGAGGACGCGAAGGCGACGAGGCCGTAGCGGGAGACGCTGCCGTAGGTGGGCTTGAGGCCGACGACGCCGCAGAAGGCGGCGGGCAGGCGGATCGAGCCCCCCGTGTCGGAGCCGAGGGCGAAGGCCGCGAGCCCCGCCGCGACGGCGGCCGCGGAGCCGCCGCTCGAGCCGCCGGGCACGCGCGCGGCGTCCCAGGGGTTGCGGACGGGCTTCACGGCGGAATTCTCGTTGGAGCTGCCCATCGCGAACTCGTCCATGTTGAGCTTGCCGAGCACGACGGCGCCCGACGCGGCGATGCGCTCCACGGCGGTCGCGTCGTAGGGCGGGACGTAGCCCGCGAGCAGGCGCGACGCGCAGGTCGTGGGTGTGCCCTTCGTGCAGAGGTTGTCCTTGAGGGCGACGGGCACGCCGCAGAACGGCGGCGGCGTCGAGCCGTCCTTCGCGGCGGCGTCGAGCGTCCGCTGCGCGGCCTCCGCGTCGCGGAGGGCGTCGTCGGCGCGGACGTGCAGGTAGGCGCCGATCGTCCCATCGTAGGAATCGATGCGGTCGAGGTACGCGCGCGTCGCCTCGGGGCTCGAGACCTCCCGGCGGCGGAGCGCCGCGGCGAGGCCGAGGGCGTCGAGGGTCGCGATGCCGGCGGCGTAGGCGCTCACTTCGCCACCCCCTTCTCGATCGCGACCGGCACGGCGTAGCAGCCGTCCTCCTCGGAGGGGGCGGCGGCGAGCAGGGCGGCGCGCGGGAACGAGGGCGCGGGGACGTCGGGGCGCAGGGCATCGAGGCCGGCGCCGGACGCCGCTTCCGCGGCGGCCTCCTCCGGCGTGCGGTCGGGCACGGACGTCAGCTCGCCGACGAAGCCGACGATGCGGCGGAGGTCGTCGGACAGGCCGGACAGGCCCGGGTCGTGCGGGTCGAGACGCGCGAGGCGCGCGAGATGGGCGACATCGAACTCCATGGGAATCCTCCGGAGGTCACGCGGGAGCGTGCGGTCGGCTGTCGGGGCGAACGTTCCTGGCCCGCTATCGCGGGCGACGGTTGGCGTTCTCCGTGCCGATGCGCTTCATGGAGCCTCTCCCTTTCCTTCCGGATCCTGGTGCGGCGCCCGGTTGCGGGCGTTCACGCGGTTTGCATGGATTGTATACAGGGATGCGCGACGTGTCAAGGAAGCGCGCCGCCGAAACGGTGCGCGCCGTAAGGCTGCGGGTCTCCTTGACCCTGCCCGCGGCCCGACGGCGCACCGGGGATCCTGCGGGTCCGTTTCTCCCCGGCTGTCCGCAGGAGCGGCCAGCCGCCGAAACGGTGCGCGCCGTAAGGCTGCGGGTCTCCTTGACCCTGCCCGCGGCCCGACGGCGCGCGCCGGGGATCCTGCGGGTCCGTTTCTCCCCGGCTGTCCGCAGGAGCGGCCAGCCGCCGAAACGGTGCGCGCCGTAAGGCTGCGGGCAGGGTTGGTTGACAACGCAACCATTTCTCCCTACAGTAGCGGCATGGAACGGATCGAACGCCCGGGGCGCCTGATCGCCCTCCTCTCCCGCGTGTCGGGCGCCTACATGGCCCGCGCGATGCGGCCGTTCGGCCTCGCGGCGGCGCACTACCCGGTCCTCATGGTGCTGTACCGGCGCGACGGCCTCAGCCAGGAGGAACTCGCGCAGGATCTCCAGGTCGACAAGTCCGCCGCGAAGCGCACGGTCGACCCGCTCGTCGCGGCCGGCTACGTCCGGCGCGAGCGCAACCCGCTCGACCGGCGCGCCTACCGCCTCTACGCCACGGAGAAGGCGCTCGTCGTCCGCCCCGCGCTCCAGGCGGTGCTCGACGGCTACGAGGCCGCCCTGTCGGCGGAGTTCTCCCCGGCCGAGCGCGCCGCCGCGATCGACCTGCTCAACCGGATGGCCCGCAACGCCGTCGCCGCCCGCAACGCCCTCGACGCCTGAAGCACCGTTCGCCCCGCGAGGAAGGAGCCCCGACCGCCATGCACGAGACGCTCTCGAAGTCCCGCCGCTACATGATCCTGTTCAATACCGTGCTCGCCACGTTCATGGCGACGCTCGACTCCAGCATCGTCAATATCTCGCTGCCCACGATCGCCGGGCACTTCTCGGTCGGCATCGAGAGCGTGCAGTGGGTCGTCACGGTCTACACCCTCTCGATCTCCGCGCTGCTGCTGCTCTTCGGGCGCCTGTCCGACCGCATCGGCCGCAGGTTCCTCTTCGCCGTCGGGCTCGGGATCTTCACGCTGGGCTCGCTGCTCTGCGGCCTGTCGACGAGCTTCCCCATGCTGGTCGCCTCCCGCGTCGTGCAGGCGGTCGGCGCCGCGATCGCGATGACCCTCGTGCAGGCCATCGTGACGGCCATCTTCCCGCCGAACGAGCGCGGCAAGGCGCTCGGGATCATCGGCGCGGTCGTCGCGGCCGGCAGCCTCACCGGGCCGAGCCTCGGCGCCGTGCTCGTCGCCGCCGCCGGCTGGCGCTCGATCTTCTACGTGAATCTCCCGTTCGGCCTGCTCGGCGTCGTCCTGACGCTGGTCCAGATGCCCGAGACCGCGTCGCCCGACGCGCAGGACCGCAAGCCGTTCGACTGGCGCGGCGCGTCGATGCTCGTGCCCGGCGTCGTCCTGCTGATCTTCGGCCTGCTCACGCTCCAGAACGCCGGCATCCCGGGCTGGGCCTCCGGCGGCGCGACCGCCGCGGGCGCCGTCCTGTTCGTCCTCTTCCTCCTGTCGGAGCGCACGCATCCCGACCCGCTGATCGACCTCGGCTTCTTCCGGAGCCGCGACTTCACCCTGAGCCTCTCCTCCGCCTTCCTCTCCTACCTCAGCATGTTCGGCTACGTCTTCTTCATCCCGTTCTACCTGCAGGAAGTCCAGAGGATGCCCATCCTCCAGGCGGGCCTCGTCATGTCGGTCTACCCCATCACCACGGTCTTCATGTCGCCGCTCTCCGGCTGGCTGTCCGACCGCTTCCCGCGGTTCCCCTATACGTTCGTCGGCCTCGGCCTCCTCGGCGTCGGCTTCGGATTCCTCGCCTTCCTCGCCGCGGATTCGTCCATCCCGCGCATCGTCCTGCCCATCTTCGTCGCCGGCGTCGGCGGTTCGCTCTTCCAGTCCCCGAACAACAGCCGGATCATGGGCTCCGCGCCGCGCAACCGCCTCGGCGTCGTGGGCGGCGTGGTCGCCTTCTTCCGGAACTTCGGGATGGTCTCCGGCACGACGTTCGCGGTCATGCTGTTCGTGGCGGTCGCGCACCTGGCGGTCGACAGCCTGTCCGGCGGCGCTTCGTTCGACGTCGTCCGCTTCATGGCCGGTTTCCGGGCCGTGCTGCTCGCGTCCGCGACGGCCGCCGCCGTCGGGGCCGTGCTCGGGCTGTTCCTCGAGAAGCACCCGGCCCCGCTCCGGGAGAAGGGCCCGGACGGGTTGGCCGGGGGCGCCGGCCCCCTGGAGGCGTAGCCGAAGTCCCCCTGTCAAAGGACAGCGATAATGTCACCCCCGACGGGGGTTAACTCGGCAGGGATTCCGTCACCCCCTTGGAGTTGAGCGAGGAGCTTCCTGGACTTGGTTCGCCACGGGTGGTCCGGTGGGGGAGCATAGCTTGTCCTGGGAATCGGCACCGGGGTTCTGACGGTCCGAGGAGCGGCTGTGGGAAGCGGTTTCGGCGATTCGCGGAGTGGCACGGGATCGAGCGCGGAGCCGTTGCAGAGGACTTTCAGACCGAACCGGGGACTTGCGGCGACGGTGACGATGTCGTGGGGAGCGGCGCCGTGGCAGGACGGGAGAGAGAAGCGCGTGCCGAAGAAGGTGAAAGCGAGCCCCTGGTCCAGGCAGCGGTTCCAATGGACGGAGAAGGAGAGGAGCAGGCGCTGTTCGCGGATGCGCGGGAGGTAGGCCTTCTCGGGCGCTTCGGCGGGTCTGGCCCAGCGCCGGTTGTAGCAGGCGGTGTAGGAGCGGAGGAAGGCGTTGGCGTCCTCGAGCGTGCAGATTCCGAGCCGGTGGAGATCCTTGGGGAGGCGGTCCTGGAGGGTGCCCCAGACCCGCTCGACGCGCCCCTTGGCCTGCGGGGATCCGGCGATGATGAGATGGATGCCGGATTCCCGGAGGGCGCGCGCGAACTGGGGAACGGACTCGGTCGCACCGGCGAGATCATCGCTGAGGGAAGGGCGGCCGTGGTTGGCGGAACGGCCGTCGAAGATGGAGCGCTGGTCGGTGTAGACCTCGCGGGGCAGGTGGCCGTCGCGGTTCATGCGGAGGATGAGCTCGACGTAGCTCTCGAAGGTCTCCTCCTTGCTGAGGAAGGCGGCGAGCAGGCGGCCCGTGGCGTCGTCGACGGCGCCGTGGAGATGCAGGTAGGACCCGTCTCCGAGCCAGTCGAACTTGGAGGCGTCGAGCTGGACGAGCTCCCCTTCGCGCTTCCGCGCCTTGCGCGCCCTGTGCCGCTTGACGCGCCTCCTGGCCTTGGGGGACGGGACTCCGGCGGCACGGAGATAGCGCGTCAGGGAGCGGACGGAGACCGGGATGCCCATCTCCTCGGCGAGGACGTCGGCGGCGTGGGAGTGGTTGTAGCCGGCCAGCTCGTCGCGGCAGATGGCGACGATCCTCCCGACCAGCGCCGGATCCATGGCGTTGGCGGGTCGTCTGCCCCGGTTGCCGTGCAGGATGCTCTCGACGCCGTGCGAGGCTGCCTCCCGTTTCAGCCGCTGCACCTGTCGGACGCTGAGGTCGAGGAGTCCTGCCGCCTGGGCATTCGTCATGAGATGGCCTTGGAGCTCGTCGATGATGGTCGTCTTCCTGGCATCCTGGAGCGTCATTGCGTACCTCATCCACCCATTCTAGAACGCTTCGCGGGGGATGACATTTTCCCTGCCGAGTTATGCCATGACATTATCGCTGTCCAACGACACGGCCCCGAAGTCCCCCTTGCCGCTCGGGGTCCGTTCCACTATCATGGTTTGGATAGTGGAGCCGAGCGCCGAGCCCAGGAGGTGGCCGACATGCCCGCCAAGTACATCTTCGTGACCGGAGGCGTCGTGTCGGGGCTCGGCAAGGGCATCACGGCGGCCTCCCTCGGGCGGCTCCTGAAGGCCCGCGGACTCAAGGTCGCCTGCCAGAAGTTCGATCCCTACCTCAACGTCGACCCCGGCACGATGAACCCGATCCAGCACGGCGAGGTCTTCGTCACCGACGACGGCATCGAGACCGACCTCGACCTCGGGCACTACGAGCGCTTCACCGACGAGAACCTCAACCGCGACTCCAACATCACTTCCGGCCGCGTCTACTGGTCGATCCTCGACCGCGAGCGCCGCGGGGGGTACCTGGGCGCGACGGTGCAGGTGATCCCGCACGTCACGAACGAGATCAAGGACTGCCTGTTCCGGGTCGCGCGCCACGACGCGCCCGACATCGTGATCACCGAGATCGGCGGCACGGTCGGCGACATCGAGTCCCTCCCCTTCTTCGAGGCGATCCGGCAGGCGGGCCTCCAGCTCGGGCCGAAGAACGCGATGTACATCCACGTCACGCTGATCCCCCGGCTCCACCGGACGAACGAGCTCAAGACCAAGCCGACGCAGCACAGCGTCGCGAAGCTGCTGTCGCTCGGCATCCACCCCGACGTCCTGGTCTGCCGCTCCGAGGTCCCCCTCCCCGAGGAGATCAAGCGGAAGATCGGCCAGCACTGCAACGTCCCGCGAGACTGCGTCGTCGAGAACGTCGACTGCGGCTCGCTCTACGAGGTGCCCCTGCTCCTCGAGGCCGAGGGGCTCGCGAAGGTCGCGTGCCGCCGACTCGAGCTGCAGTGCCCGCGCGAGGAGCCCGACCTGGCCGACTGGACGGCGATGGTGGAGCGCCAGCGCGCCGCCGCGCGCCGCGTGCGCATCGCGATCGTCGGCAAGTACGTCGCCCTGCACGACTCGTACCTCAGCGTCGTCGAGTCCCTGAAGCACGCGGGCATCTTCAACGATGCGGTCGTCGACATCGAATGGGTCCACTCCGAGGACCTCGAAACGGCGGACCCGGCGACGATCCTGTCCGGCGTCGACGGCATCCTCGTCCCCGGCGGCTTCGGGTCGCGCGGCATCGAGGGCAAGATCCTCGCGGTGAAGTACGCGCGGGAGAACCAGGTCCCCTACTTCGGCATCTGCCTCGGGATGCAGATGGCCGTCATCGAGTTCGCGCGCCACGTCGCCGGGCTGGCCGAAGCCCACAGCTCCGAGTTCGCGCCTGAGTCCTGCGACCCCGTGATCGACCTCATGGACTCGCAGCGGGGCATCGAGAGCAAGGGCGGCACGATGCGCCTCGGCGCCTACCCCTGCGTCGTCAGGCCCGGCACGAAGGCCGCGGAGGCCTACGGCGCGCTCGAGATCTCGGAGCGCCACCGCCACCGCTGGGAATTCAACAACCGCTACCGCGCGTCCTTCGAGGCGCTCGGCCTTTCGATCGTCGGCACGTCCCCGGACGACCGGCTCGTCGAGATGGTCGAGCTCGAGGGGCACCCCTGGTTCGTCGGCGTGCAGTTCCACCCCGAATTCAAGTCCCGCCCGAATCGCCCGCAGCCCCTGTTCCGCGAATTCGTGCGCGCCTCGCTGGAGCGCGCCGGTCGCCGCGACCGCAAGGCCGGCGGGAAAGGCCACTGACATGGCGGCGTCGCACGAGACCGTCCTCGTCCTCGACTTCGGAGGCCAGTACAACCAGCTGATCGCGCGGCGCGTCCGCGAGGCCGGCGTGTACTGCGAGATGCTCCCCTACACCGCCTCGCTCGAGCGCATCCGCTCGTTCGACCCGAAGGGCATCGTCTTCACCGGCGGTCCCGCCTCCGTGCTCGACCCGGGCACGCCGCAGGTCGACCCCGCGATCTATGCGCTCGGCATCCCGGTGCTCGGCATCTGCTACGGCATGCAATTGATGGCCCGCGACCTCGGCGGCGAGGTCGTCCGCGCCCCGCAGCGCGAGTACGGACGCGTCGCGCTCTCGATCGACCGGACCGGCCGGCTCTTCGGCGACGTCGTCGCGGAGACCGAGGCCTGGATGAGCCACACCTACCACGTCGGGCGCCTGCCGACCGGCTTCCGCTCGACCGCCGCGTCCGCGAACTGCCCGAACGCCGCGATGGAGGACTCCGCGCACGGCCTGTACGCCGTGCAGTTCCACCCCGAGGTGCTGCACACGCCCGAGGGCACGAAGGTGCTGCGGGCGTTCCTCTACGACGCCTGCGGGCTCGCGGGCGACTGGAACATGGGCTCGTACGCGCAGGAGGCGATCGAGGCGATCCGCGCGAAGGTCGGGTCCCGCCGCGTGCTGTGCGCGATGTCGGGCGGCGTCGATTCGTCCGTCGCGGCCCTGATGGTCCACAAGGCCGTCGGGAGGCAGCTCGTGTGCATCTTCGTCGACCATGGGCTCCTCCGCAAGGACGAGGGGGACCAGGTCGAGGAGGTCTTCCGGAAGCAGTTCGACATGAACCTGATCCGCGTCGACGCCGAGGCGCGCTTCCTTTCGCGGCTCGCGGGCGTGACCGACCCCGAGACGAAGCGGAAGATCATCGGCGAGGAGTTCATCCGCGTCTTCGAGGAGGAGTCGAAGAAGCTCGGCACCCTCGAGGTCTTCGTCCAGGGCACGATCTACCCGGACGTGATCGAGAGCGGCGCATCGCAGGGCGGGGCGGCCAAGATCAAGAGCCACCACAACGTCGGCGGCCTGCCGGAGAAGATCGGCTTCCACGACATCGTCGAGCCGCTGCGCATGCTGTTCAAGGACGAGGTGCGCCGCCTGGGCGAGGAGCTCGGCATCCCTGCGCACATCGTCTGGCGCCAGCCCTTCCCCGGCCCGGGCCTCGCCGTGCGCATCATCGGCGACGTGACGCGCGAGAAGCTCGACCTGCTCCGCGAGGCGGACGCGATCTACCGAGAGGAGATCGCGAAGGCCGGCCTCGACCGCGCGATCGGCCAGTACTTCGCCGTGCTGACCGGGATGCGCAGCGTCGGCGTCATGGGCGACGAGCGCACGTACGACTACACGCTCGCCCTGCGCGCCGTGACGACGACGGATTTCATGACCGCCGACTGGGCGCGCCTGCCGCACGACCTGCTCGCGACGGTGTCGAACCGCATCGTGAACGAGGTCGGGCGCATCAACCGGATCGTCTACGACATCACGAGCAAGCCGCCCGCCACGATCGAGTGGGAGTAGGCCGTCAGCCGAAGAGCAGCCTCATCGTCGTCACGGGGCCTTCCGTCGCGACCGCAACGTAGCCGAGCTCCGCGAACATGCTCCGCGTGCCGCGGTAGCGCCGCTGCGGCGCGTCGGGCGATTCGAACGGAAACGCGAGCATGCCGTCGTACCCGGCCTTCCGGAAGTCCTCCACAGCGGTGCGCAGCAGCGCGCGGGCGACTCCCTGCCCGCGCCGGTCGGGGCGGATGACGAAGCAGATCGTGCAGCCGAGGCGCTTCCCGCCGGCATGGCGGTCGGCGGATTCCCGGAGGCGGGGCAGGTCGTCCAGGGCGTTGGCGTTGCACCACCCGATGCAGACGTCTCCGTCGAAGGCGAGATAGCCCTTCATGCGCCCGGCGGCGATTTCGCTCTCCGCCTCCGCGCGGTTCTCGTCCCCGGAGCGAGCCTGCCATTCCTCGGCGGTCCCTTCGCGGAAGTAGTACCGGCAGAAGCAGGTCGCCCAGTGCGGGGAATGGCCGAATTCGAGTCCGGAGAGATATCCGGTGAAAAGGGTCGCATCCTGGGGTCCGAGGGGGCGGACGGTCACGTTCATGGAATCGGTTCCTCCGTCTCCTGGGCCTCGACGGCTTTCTGGAGGGCCGCGCGGCGCGCCGCGAGGACGCCCGAGCCCATGTACAGCGCGATCCCGGCCCAGATGAGGCCGAAGCTGATCGCGTTCGCGACGCGGAAGGACTCGCCGTAGGCGAACACGCCGAGCGCGAGCATGAACGTCGGCGCGACGTACTGCAGGAAGCCTGCCATGGTGAGGTCGAGCTTCTTCGCGCCCGCCGCGAACAGCAGGAGCGGAACGGCGGTCACGACGCCGGTCATCGGGACGAGCAGGAAGTCCAGCAGCGGCCCGTGCACGGCCAGCGCGGAGCTCGCGTTCGAGGGCCCGCCGAGGAGGCCGTCCGTCGGCGCGAACCAGAGGAACGCGAGCGCGAACGGGAGCAGCGTGCCGGTCTCGACCGCGAGGCCGACCGCCGGGTCGACCGCGGCCTTCTTTTTGATCAGTCCGTAGAAGCCGAACGAGAACGCGAGGACGAGCGAGATCCAGGGCAGCTGACCGGCCTCGGCGGTCTCGACGGCGACGCCGGCGACCGCGAGGGCGATCGCCGCGATCTGCGCGGGGCGCAGGCGCTCCCGGAACACGAGGATGCCGAGGGCGAACGACACGAGCGGGTTGATGTAGTACCCGAGGCTGCCGGCGACGAGCATGCCGCCGTTCACGGCGACGATGTAGGTCAGCCAGTTGATGGCGATGAGGACGGCCGCGACGACGAGGAGCCAGCGCTCGCGGGGGTCGCGGAGCGCGTCGCGGAGCTTCCCGAGCCCGCGCGAGAACGCGAGGACGAGCATCACGAGCACGAACGACCAGAGGATGCGCAGCGCGATGATGCGGTCGGGCGCGACGGAGGCGAGCCACTTCCAGAAGATCGGCGACAGCCCCCAGATCAGGTAGGCCGCGAGCGCCGGGACGATGCCGCCGGCCGTCCCCTTCGCCGTTCCGCGCGTCACAGGAGGGCCTTGGCGACGGCGTCGGCCGCGAAGACCAGGATCGACGGGATCATCAGCAGCATGAGGCTGCGGATCGACAGCGGGAACGTGGTCGCCTTGTCCTGCTTCGCGAAGAAGAGGCGCACGCCGCCCACGATCCATGGCCCCGGGACGAGCGCGAGCAGGATCCACGGGGTCATCCAGCCGGAAACGGCCTGGACCAGGAACGCGAGGCCGGCGACGACGTAGAGCGCGGCGAAGAGCCGCAGCGACGCCTTCGGGCCAACGAGCACGGGGAGCGTGTAGCGGCGGTCGGCGAGGTCGGTCTCGCGGTCGCAGATGTTGTTCGCGAGCATGACGTTCGCGATCGCGGCGGCCGGCGCGATGCCGAGCAGGAGCACCGGGAGCGATTCCATCAGGTTCGTCGAGAGCATGAGATAGTCGCCGTCCAGGGTGAGGCGGAGCAGGAACGGGTGCGGGTCGTGGACCTGGGCGTAGACGGCGAGGAACGGGATCAGAACGCCCATGAAGAAGCCCGACAGGGCCTCGCCGAAGGGCGTGCGGATGATCGGCAGGGGCCCGGCGGAATAGAGGATGCCGATGCCGAAGCACAGGACGCCTGTGAGCAGGACGACCCAGCCGGCGTGCCAGACGACCCAGCAGCCGGCGGCGGTCGCGCCGGCGAGCATCAGGAGGATCGCGGCCAGCTGCCCGCCCTTCCCCATCCCGTAGTCGCGGAGCGGGGCGTGCGGCGTCTCGCCGCGGGCGATCTGGGCGAGGCGGTGGCGGTACTCGACGTGGTTGTTGACGGCGGTCGTCGTCGCGTCGAACAGGAGGACGGCGACGAAGAGGACGGCGGCAACGAGCGGGTCGATCGCGGACAGCCCGTACCGGGAGGCCGCGTACGCCGTCCCGAGCAGGAACGCGAGCACGCTGACGGTCTTGGTCTTGATCTCGATGAAGAGCAGGAACTTGTCCATGGCCCACCTCCGTCCCGGTTAGGATACCGCAGGACCTTGCGTTCCGGAAGGGGCGTGCCACAATCGAAGGGGGCGCCCGCGGCGGATGCGGAGCGCCGCGCAAAGGAGGTGCGGGCCATGCCGGGACGCGGAACGGACACCGGGGACGGGCGCTGGTTCTCCGGAACGGCCCTGCCGACGCTGCGCGCTGCGCACGCCGAGCTGCGCTGGCTGCTCGACCGCGGCTATCCCCTCGACCCCGCGCTCGCCTTCGTGGGCGGACACCATCAGCTCGCCGCCCGGCAGCGCGAGGCGCTGCGCCGGGCGACCGCCTCGACTGCGCAGGCCGCGGCCCGCGCCGCGTCGCGGCTCCCGCTCTCCGCCGTCCGCGACGGCCCCCTGCTCCTCGATGGCCTGAATCTCATCATCACGCTCGAGACCGCGTCCGACGGCGGGCTGCTCGTGCGGGGCGACGACGGCGTCGTGCGCGACCTCGCGGGGCTGCGCGGCAGCTACCGGCCGATCCCCGCGACCGACGCCGCGCTCGCGGCCCTCGGCGACGCGCTGCAGGAGCTCCGCGCGCCGGCGGTCGGGATCCTGCTCGACGCGCCGGTCTCGAATTCCGGGGAGCTGCGGAAGCGCATCCTCGCGCGGTCCGCGGAGTGGCGGATCCCGATCGACGTGCGGCTCGTGCCGGACGCCGACCCCGTCCTCGCTTCGGGCGCGCGCATCGTCACCGCCGACTCGGTCGTGCTGGACCGGGCGGCGGGCTGGTTCGACCTGGGGTCGTGGATCGTGGGGACGCGGATGCCGGACGCGCGGGTCGTGGACCTCGCGGGCGGCCGGGACGCAGGAGACTAGTCGGCGGAGCGGGTCCGCGGCGGCGGCGCGTCGGCCGGGTCGTCGCCTTCGCACGGGCGGCGCACGGCGCACGCTTCCTCGACCTCCGCGACCACGGCGGGCTTCGACCGCCGGAAGAGGACGACGCCGACGGCGGCCGTGGCGGCCGCGAGGACGGCGAGGATGCCGAGGGTCGCGGCGACGGACAGCGCGAGGTGCTCCGGGTCGCGCAGGACCTGGTAGCCTCCGAGGAAGCCGAAGACGATGAACGCGGCGGCGGAGACGAGCTTCACGGTGCGCTCGGGGATGCGGCGGCACAGGACGACGCTCACGACGATGCCGATGCCGTCGGCGATCAGCATGCCGGTCGTCGTCCCGGCGAGGACGAAGACGGCCTCCATCGGCGTCGCCGAATACTTCGCGGCGAGGGCGATCGTGGCGAGCTGGGTCTTGTCGCCGAGCTCGGCGATGAAGAAGGCGATCCCGACGGTCGCGACGGCGCCGAAGCGACCCCGCTTCCGGGTCTCGTCGCCGTCGAGCTTGTCGCCCCGCAGGGTCCACAGGCCGAAGAAGACGAATGAAAGCGCGGCGACGCCCTGGATCCAGGCGTCGAGGCCGGGCACGCGCGTGAGGAGGCTGCCGACCGCGACGGCGAGCGCGTGGTTCAGCACGGTCGCGATGAACACGCCGAGCAGCACCTTCCCCGCCTTGTAGCGGGTGGCGAAGGCCATCGCGAGCAGCTGCGTCTTGTCGCCCATCTCGGCGAGCGTGACGGCGCCGACGGAGATCGCGAAGGCGAGCAGGTTGGCGTTCCAGTCTCCCATCGCCCGAACCTTATCATGCAGGGCTCCGCCGCGTCAACGGAG
>CAIXGU010000281.1 GCA_903919045.1 uncultured Eubacteriales bacterium
CCCGATCCTCCGAGGCGCCTGGGAGACGGCCCTCGTGGTCCTTCTGGCCGTCCTGGCCGCCGCGCAGGCACTGATCGGCGTCTACTTCGCCTTCATCTTCCTGCGCGCCCCGCGTCGCCGTCCGGCGGCTCCGCCGGCCGAAGACCCCGCGACGCGGATCGCGGTCGTGATCCCGGCGCGCAACGAGGAGCGCGTGGTCCGCCGCGCGGTCGCGAGCGCCCTCGCCCTCGACTATCCCCCGGACCTGGTCGACGTCTACGTGATCGCCGACGATTGCCGCGACGCGACGGCCGCGGTCGCCGCCGAGGCCGGGGCCCGCGTCCTCGTCCGCAGCGACCCGGCGGTCCGGACGAAGGCCGCGGCGCTCGGCTGGGCCTTCGAGGAGAAAGGCCTCCTCTCGGCCGGCTACGGCGCCTTCTGCATCCTCGACGCCGACAACGTCCTCGACCCGCTCTTCCTGCGGCATGCCGAGCGTCGCCTGCGCGACGGCGCGGCCGCCGTCCAGGGGCGCGTGCTGCCGTCCAATCCGTCGGAGACGTTCGTTTCGGCCTTCTCGTCCCTCGTGGCCGACCTGGGCGTCCGGCTGGTCTTCCTGCCGCTCGGCAACCGAGGTGTCAGCGTTCTCCACATCGGTACCGGCGTCCTGATCCGCGCCGAGGCCTACCGGAAGCTCGGATGCCACGCCGAGACCCTGGTCGAGGACACGGAATTCTCGATCCGGGCCCTCCTCGCGGGCGAGCGCATCGCCTACTGCGACGAGGCCGTGTTCCTCTCCGAGCAGTGCGCCGACCTCCGCAGCTTCTGGCGCCAGCAGCGCCGCTGGATCTCGGGCAATCTCGCGCTGGCCCCGCTGTTCTTCCGCGCCCTCGTGCGCCGTGCGGTCCGCGCCCGCGACGAGGCCGCCCTCGGCGCCGCCGTGAAGCTCCTCCTGCCGGCCTTCTGCGCCGTCGGCCTCGCGCAGCTCGTCCTCGGCCCGATCGCCGCGGCTTTGCTGCCGAAGGGCTTCGCCGGCGCGTCTGCGACGATCTTCGCCGTCCTCGCCTCGGTCTGGCTGACGGGGCTCGTCCAGGCGGTCCTGATCCGGATCGTCGACGGGCGACCGGTCCTCCCGGCCTGGCGCGGTCTCCTGGTGTTCGGCCTCCAGCCGGTCTTCTATGGACTCGTGGCGGTCGTCTCGATGCTGCGGCCCAAACGGACCTGGGACCCGATCGCGCGCGGAGAAGCCGCCGACGGGAGCGCCGCCGGCCCTCGGACCGCGTTCGGCCGGGAGCCTACCGCGCCAGCGTCAGGACCGTGATCTCGGGGCGGCAGAAGAAGCGCGCCCGGATCCCGAAGGTGCCCAGCCCGCGATTGACGTACAGCGTCGTCCCGCCCCGTTCGTAGAGGCCTGCGGCGTATTCCCCGACGAGTCCGCTGTAGAAGGGGATCGGAAGCCCGAAGAGAGTGGCCTGGCCGCCGTGCGTATGACCGCTGACGACGAGGTCCGGTTCGGCCGCCGCACGCGTCGACGCGGCCATCCCGAGCCAGGGGTGATGCGCCAGCAGCAGGCGGAAGGAGCCCTCGGGCGCGCCATCGAAGACGGACGCCGGGTCCGGCGTCCCGAAGTACGCCTCATCGAGTCCTCCGACGACGATCCCGTCCGTCTCGGCCGACCGGTCGACGAGGACCTCGAACCCTCCCCGGTCCATCATCGCCAGGAACATCGCGCGCTCGGGGTTCGTCCGGTCATCGTGGTTCCCGATGCACGCGAACTTGCCGGACCGTGCGGAGATGCCGGCGAAGGCCGCGCCCGCGCGCTCGAGCAGGGCCGGATCCGACGGCGTCCGGGAATCGACCGCGTCGCCGAGGAAGAGGACGAGATCGGGCGATTCGGCGTCCGCGAGGGCCGCGACGCGCTCCAGGTCCTCGACGTACGTGCCCGCACCGAGGTGGAGGTCGCTCAGGAGGACCACCGTGCGTCCCTCCCATGCGTCGGGAAGACGCGGGGAATGGACCGTGATGCGCTCGATCTCGAAATCCGCGGGCTCGAGCAGGAAGGCGTCGACGGTCGCGGCGCCGAAGAGGAGCAGCAGCGCGGCGCCGACCGCCGCGAGGATGCGGAAGGGGCGGCGGGCGCGCGGGACCGGGCGGGGGGAAGGGCGCGGAGAGCGGGGGACGCGGGCCATGGCGACTCCTTCCGGACCGGCGCCTTGCGCCGTCCCAGCCATTCTACTACAGTGGAGGCGGGCCCGAGGCGCGGCGCGGATCCAGGAAGCGGGAGCGCCGGCACCGGAGGGCCCGGAGGAGGAGGACCATGCGCATCGCCTTCCTCGACCTCGACACGGTCGGTCGGGACCTCGACCTGTCCGCGCTTTCGACGCTCGGGGACCTCGACGTCCACGGCTGGACCGAGCCGGAACAGGTGGCGGAGCGCCTGCGCGGCGTCGACGTCGTCGTGTGCAACAAGACGCGCCTCCACGAGGGGAACCTCGCCGGCGCCGACCGCCTCCGCCTCGTCTGCATCACCGGCACCGGGACCGACGGGGTCGACAAGGCGTACTGCGCCGCGCACAACATCCAGGTCCGCAACATCCGCGG
>CAIXGU010000282.1 GCA_903919045.1 uncultured Eubacteriales bacterium
GCCCATGAGGCGCGCGTGGCTCAGGCTGATCGCGAGGCCCAGGCCGGTGCCTCCCTGCATCCGGGTGCCGGCCGGGGTCTGGAAGAAGGGGGCGAACAGCGTGGCGGCCTCCTCGTCCGGGATGCCGACGCCGGTGTCCTCTACCTCCGCGACGAGGAGGTCCGCGGCGACCGGTCCTCCTCCCTCCGGCCGCGGGGACCGGGACAGCCGGAGGGAGATCCCTCCCTGCTCCGTGAACTTCACGGCATTGTTCAGGAGATTGATGAGGATGCCGCGGACCTTCAGCTCGTCCGCGACGATGCGGCGCGGGACGTCGGGCGCGACCGAGGTCGTGCAGGCGATGCCTTTCTCGGCCACGCGCAGCCGGAACATGTCCTCGAGGTCCGCGGCGAGCGCGCACAGGTCGACGCGCGACGGGCTGAGGCGGGACTGGCCGGCCTCGATCCGGGACATCTCGAGGATCTCGTTGATCAGGGAGAGCAGGTGATCGCCGCTCCGCGAGATCACCTTCAGGCGGCCGCGCTGGCGCTCCGTCAGGTCCGGGTCGTTGAGGGAGAGCTGCGTGAACCCGAGGATCGCGTTCATGGGGGTGCGGATCTCGTGGCTCATGTGCGACAGGAAGGAGGACTTCGCGCGGCTCGCGGCCTGCGCGGCCTCCATCGCGCGCTGCAGGTCGGCTTCCATCTCCCGCTGGGCCGTGATGTCCTGCACGGCGCCGAACGCGATGTCCGGCGCGCCGCCGCGTCCCGGGAGGATCTCCCCGATCGCGTGCATCCAGACCGTCCGTCCGTCGGAGGGACGCCGCACCCCGTAGACCTGGTCGTACCGGGTCGTACGGCCCTCGGCGAACGCCGCGAACGCCGCGGCGGTCCTTTCCGCGGCGTCGGCGTCGGCGGCGCGCATCGGCTCGATCCAATCCTCGGCCAGGCGGTAGGTCCGGTCCGGACGCCCCGGGAGTCCGAAGATCTCCACGGCGCGATCGGAGAGCGTGAATCCGCCGGTGCCGTCCAGCGGCACCTGCCAGTAGCCGGAGCGGGTGAGGCCGAGCGCGGCGTCCGACAGCGCGCCGATCCTCCGGACCTCGGCCTCGGCGGCGATGCGGCGCGTGACGTCGCGCGCGACGCTGAGCGCGTGCGGCCGGCCGCGGAAGGAGATCGCGTGGGAGTTGATCTCGAGCGTGGTCTCGATTCCGCCGGGCCCCGCGACGGTCTCCTCGAAGACGTCCGACCCGTCCGCGAGCAGGAGGGCCCGGATCTCCGGAAGGGTCCGGGAACGCCGCAGGCACGGCAGGCGGTCGCGCGTCAGGGAGAGGAACGAGGCGCGGTCGATCCCCCAGAGGCGGCAGGCGGTCGGATTGACCTCGACGAAGCGGCTGTCCCCGGGGGACGCGTTCAGCTCCACCACGTACATCGCGTCGAGGCTCGCCTCGAACAGGGCCCGGAAGCGCGCCTCCGTATCGCCGAGCGCGGTCGTGCGCTCCTCGACGAGCCGTTCGAGCCGCTCGCGGTACCGCTGCAGCTCGGCGCCGATCCGGATGCGCTCCGAGACGTCGCGGAGCACGAGCAGGACGCGCCACGTCCCATCCGCGTCGAGGAACGGAGACGCCTCGACCTCGACGTGGATCCGGTCGCCGTCCGCGCGGACGAGGCCGAGCTCGAAGCGGGCGGATTCCATGGGCTTCTCGCCCGCGATCTCCCTCCGGAGGTCGGCGAGCACCCCGAGCGCGGTGCCGAGGGACTCCTCCGCGATGTGGTCCTTGAAGCTCCGGGCGCCCGCCTGCTCGACCCCGATGCCGAGAAGCGTCCGGATGGAGGGGCTGGCGAAGGTCAGGCGCTCCGTCCCGGCGTCGAGGACCAGGATCACGTCGGTGGCGTTCTCGGAGATCAGGCGGTAGCGCGCTTCGCTCTCCCGACGCGACGCCTCGGCCCGCCGGAGGGCCGTGAGGTCGTACGTCGCCACGATGACGGCTTCGACATCGCTCCGCGGGTCGAGGATCGGGGACACGGTATTGTGGACGACCCGGCCGAAGGCCTCGCTCTCGAAGCGGACGGGGCGCTTCGTCGCGATCGCCTGTGCGAAGGCGTTCCGGCAGTCGTCCACGGCCCCCGGCGGGAGGCTCGCGAAGGCGTCCCGACCGACGAGGTCGGCGTCGGACAGGCCCATCGAATCCCGCGTGCGCGCGTTCACTGCCAGGATGCGCCTGCCCGGAGAGATGAGCAGCGCATCTCCCGGATAGGACTCGAGCAGCACGTTTCGGATGGCATCCTGCCGGGCGTGCGCCGCCTCCGCCTCCTGCTGTGCGGTGAAGTCGCCCACCGTGCCGATCGAGCGGACCGGCGCCCCGTCCGGGCCGTACGAGGTCCTGCAGCATTCGCGGACCCATTTGACGCGGCCATCGGGCATGAGGAGGCGATGGACGACGTCGTACGGCATGCGGTTCGCCACGGCGTCGCGGAAGCTCTCGTCGACCCGCTCCCGGTCCTCCGGGTGGATCGTCGCGAGGAAGGCGTCGTAGGAAGCGCCGAACCGCTCGCGGTCGAGCTCGAACAGCGCGTAGATGCCGTCGGACCAGAAGAGGCGGCCCGACGCGTGGTCGAGCTCCCAGAGGCCGAGGTGCGCCAGATCGAGGATCTCGGTCATCCTCGCGCTTCCGGGGTGCCCGCTCTGCAGGGCCGTCTCGAGGGAGAACGGGCCGGGTCGCGCCTGCGCCGAAGCCATGGGGTCCATGCGGTCGCCTCCTGATGCGTTCCGTCTCCGGAAGCCAGTCGGCCCCTCATCGGGCGGACTCACGACTTGCGCGGGGGGGCGTATGAGTATCGTTACCATCATAGCCGAGGACCGTGGGAATGCAAGCGGCCGCGTCCTCCCCGGACGTCAGTCCTCGGGCGGCTTCCGCGTCTTCGGAGGGAGGAAGCCGAGCTCCTTCGCCTTCTTGAAGAAGCTCGTCGTCTTCATGCCGCTCGCCGCGGCCGCCTCGCGGAAGCCGATGCGGCCCTCCGACCAGGCGCGGCACGTGTCGCGGAACCCGACGGGCAGCGGCAGCGGCGGGCGGCCGATGCGCCGACCCTTCTCCTTCGCCTCGCGCAGGCCCTCCTTCTTGCGGCGGGACATCCCCTCGCGCTCGATGCGCACGAGCGATTCCACCGCGCGCAGGATGTGCCGTCCCGCCGGCGTGCGCGTGTCGATGCCCTCCTCGAGCACGGACAGGTGGGCGCCCATCGCGCGCACCTCCGCGACGGCCTCGAGGAAGCGGCGCGCGCTGTCCGCGATGCGGTCGGCCGACGCGACGACGACGAGGTCGTCCGGCTTCAGCCCCGCGACGAGCCGCGCCCACTGCGAGGCGGCCTGGGCGCCCCGCGCCGGGCGGTCCACGGCGATGCGGTCGAAGCCGCCGATCGTGTCGAGCTGGGCCGCCTGGCGGCCCACCTCCATCTCCCGTCCGTCCAGCCGGATGTAGCCGTACCGGGCCATCCCGTCCCTCCGCCTATCGGCCGTCGCCGGCGAGGAGCCGCGCGGCCGTCGCCCGGACCGCGGCCGCCCGCAGGGCGCCCCAGCCGGACCAGTCGCCCGGGAGCGCCTCGAGGCGCCGGGCGATCCCTTCCAGTTCCTCCGCCTGCACGTAGCGGACCGCGTCGTTCTCGCCGTCGGTTCCCGCGGGGTCGTCCGCCGCGGCTCCGTCCTCTTCCGGCGCGAGCACGAGCAGGGTCGTGCGGAACGACCCGAGGCCGTCGAAGCGGTGCTCCATGCGCCCCGCGGACGCGACGGCCCGCGCGCGCACGCCGAGCTCCTCCGCGCACTCGCGCAGCGCCGCGGCGACGAGCTCCTCCGACCGCGCCCGGCCGCCCGACGGCAGCCGGAAGGCGCCCTCCGGCGTCCCGCGGCCGTGCACGACGGCGACGCGGCCGTCCTCCGGCCGCACGAGGGCGAACGCGACCTCCTCGTCGCGCCCGGAGCCGGGTCCGGACGCGACGCCCAGCCGCCGCCACGCCGCGGCCGGCCCGGGGCCGCCGTCGACGCCGCGCGGGC
>CAIXGU010000283.1 GCA_903919045.1 uncultured Eubacteriales bacterium
CACGTCCGCATTCGGGGACGTCGAGGCGCCGTGCACGAAGCGCGGGTGCGAGAACGCGTTGGTCGTGCCCCAGAGCAGCTTCACGTCGCTGCCCTCCATGAGGTCCTTCGTGTATCGGACGATCGCGTCGAGGTTGCAGTTCGTCTGGAAGAGGGTGTCGGCCTCGGGGGCGATGTCCCGGTCGTGGAAGCAGAAGAACGGCACGCCGAGCTTGCCGCAGAGCTCGAAGTTGGCCTCCATCTTCGCCTTCGCGCGGTCGAGCGGATCGGCGACGTCGTCCCACGGACGGATCATGGTGGCGGAGCCGAACGGATCGGAACCCGTCGCCTGGTACGTGTGCCAGTAGGCGACGGCGAAGCGCAGGTGCTCCTTCATCGTCTTCCCGCCGATCCTCTTGTCCGCGTCGTAGTAGCGGAACGCGAGCGGGTTGTCGGTCTTCGGGCCTTCGAAGGGGATCTTCGGGATCTCGGGGAAGTAGGTGCGCATGGAATGCCTCCTTGCGGAACTCCGCGTACGGTCGTCGGACACGCCACTATATTAAATGGATTTACAAAGTTAGTAAAGAGGGGTCGCGTCCGGAAGCGGCGGTGCGGCGGGTCAGCAGATGCGGGGCAGGCCTTCTCCCGAGAGCGCCTCGACGAAGCGGACGGTGCCGAGCGCGGTGCGCATCCGGACGCCGGCGCCGGCGACGAAGCGCCCGACGCGGACGGCGCCCGCGGAGAGCGGGTCGGCGCGCAGCGCGGCGAGCGCGCGGGCCTCGTCGGCCTCGGGGACGACGGCGGCGAAGCGGCCCTCGCAGCCCATCACGAGCGGGTCGAGCCCGAGCAGGCCGCACAGGGCGCGGACCTCGGGGCGCACCGGGATCGCCTCCTCGTCGAAGAGGAGGCCGCAGCGCGAGGCGGCGGCGATCTCCGAGGCGATCGTCGCGAGCCCGCCACGCGTCACGTCGCGCATCGCGCGGACGTCGGCACCGCTTCCTAGCAGGGCGCGCACGGGGCCGACGAGCGGGGCGCAGTCGCTGGGCACGGGCAGGTCCATCCCGCTGCGCGCGGCGAGGATGCAGGCGTGGTGGTCGCCGACGGGGCCGGACACGAGGAGGACGTCGCCGGGGCGCGCGCCCGACGAGGTCGGGGCCGGGGCGTCGGAGGCGCGGACGCCGAGTCCGCTCGTGGAGACATAGAGGCCGGGGGCGTCCCCGCGCACGCCGATCACCTTGGTGTCGCCCGCGACGACGCGGACGCCCGCCTCGCGCGCGGTCGCGGCGAGGGAGTCGACGACGGCCGCGAGGTCGTCGACCGGCAGCCCCTCCTCGAGGATGAACGCGGCGGTGAGGGACGAAGGCTCGGCGCCCATCATGAGCAGGTCGTTGACGGTGCCGCAGACGGCGAGGCGGCCGATGTCCCCGCCCTTGAAGCGGTACGGCGTCACCACGAACGCGTCGATGGTCACGACGGGCGCGGCGCCCGCGGGCAGGGGCGGCAGGACGGCGGCGTCCTCCATGCGGTCGAGGACGTCGTTGCCGAGCCGG
>CAIXGU010000284.1 GCA_903919045.1 uncultured Eubacteriales bacterium
CCGGCTCGCGCTGCGGCGACTGTCGAACCCGCACAGCGCGCTCTACGGCGATTTCCTCGACGCGATCCGCGATGGCCGCGACCCGCGCGCGGACGGCGCCTCGGGGCGCGACGCGCTCGCGCTCGTGCTCGCTGTCTACCGCGCCGCTGCGACGGGCCGCCGCGTCTCCCTGCCGCTCGACGGCGGCTCGACGCGGGACATGCAGGGTTTCTTCGACGGGACGGCCCCGTCGGGAGAGGAGACGCGATGAAGCGGACGCTCGAGGGACTGGACCTGCTGCGCGGCATCGGCATCTTCGGCGTCATCGCCCTGCACGGCGCGTTCTACCACTTCCCGGGGCTCTATGCGCTCGACCTGTCGAACCCGCCGCCGGTCGTCACCGCGATCGGCTTCCTGCTCATGTTCGCGGGGCTGTTCGGCCTCCTGTCCGGCCTCGTCCACGGGCTCTCCCACCTGCGCCGCGCGGCGGATCCGGACTTCCGGCCCGGCCGCGCCCTGGGCCGCGGACTCGCCGCGGGCGGCTTCTTCCTCGTCGTCGCCTACGCGTATTTCAACCTGACCGGCCCCGGGCTCGTGCACCTGAGCGAGGGCTACATGGACGAATCGGTCCTCGTGCACCTCGTCCGCACCGGCACGCTCGCCGCGCCGAGCCTCGACCGGCTCCTCTACGTCGACGCGCTCGTCATGATCGGCGTCAACCTGATCCTCCTCTCGCTCTTCTGGGCCGCCTACGGGAAGCTCGCGCCCCGCCTCCCGGCGGGCCTGCGCGCCCACGTCCCGGGAATCGCCGGCCTCGCCGTCCTCCTCCTGTCGCTCCTCCGCCTTCCGCTCTATCCCGTCTACCTCGACGCGGTCGCCGCGAAGGACTGGCCGCTCGCCCTCGCGCTGAACTGGCTGGTGAACAAGAACAACCCCGTCCTGCCGTACCTCGCGTTCGGCCTGCTCGGCGCCTGGTGCGCGGCGCTCCTCGCGTCGCCCGGGGGCTTCGTCCGCCTCCGCCGCTGGGTCCTGCCGGCCGGCTCCGTCCTCCTCGCCGCCGGGGTCGCCCTCTACGTCCTGCTGCCCGAGAGCATGCTCCAGCGGGCCATCGACGGGCAATGGTACGCGATCATGGTCCTGCAGTCCGGCCTGTTCCTCCTCGTCGTCCTCGCCTTCCTGCGCGCCGTCGACTTCCATCGGGACGGCTCCGACAAGACGACGGCGACCCCGGCCGCGCCGCTGGCCCGCTACCTGCGCCGCTTCGGCGTCGCCGGCCTCACCGCTTTCTTCCTCGAGAGCGTCCTCAGCGAGGCCGTCTACGGGATCCTCGCGCGGGTCTTCCCCGGCTTCTCGCCCGGGCTGTCCGGCGCTCTCCTGTTCGGCCTGTGCCTCGCGGTCGCCTGGGGCTTCCTGCTGATCCCCTGGGCGCGCACGGGCTACCGCTTCGGCATCGAGCGGGCCTACGCCGCCGCGATGCGGCCGTTCGGGGGCAGCCGCAAGGCGGACAAGCTCGCCGCCGCGTCCCGCCGGGCCGAAGCCGTCCCGCCGCCCGCGCCGGAGGGCTGACCCGTGGCGGGCGCGCAGCGTCTCCGCGGCGTCCTCCGCACGCTCCTCGCCGTCCTGCAGGCGCCCTGGGCCCTCGTCCGCGCCGTCGCCGACTACGCGCGCCTGCAGCGCCACCTCTACCGCACGCCGCCCGACCGGGTGCGCGCGCTCCAGCGCCGGGCCCTGCGCCGCCTGCTGCGCCACGCCCGCCGCCGCTGCCCCTTCTACCGGGACCTCTACCGCGGGCTGGGCGACGATGCGGTCCTCGACGGGATCCCGCTCCTCGCCGCGCCGGGCTCGCCGCAGGCCGAGGCGCCGCCGTCCCCGGCGCTCGCGGCGACGACGATCGACAAGGCCGTCTTCATGGTGAACTTCGACGGCATCAACGCAGCCGGGCTGCGGATCGCCGAGGCGATGCCCTGGGCCGTCGCACGGGAGCGGTCGAAGGAATGGCTCGGCTACTACCGGAACCGGTACGTGCTCGGACTGTCGAGCGGCACCTCGGGCAACAAGGGACTGTACGTCACGCCCCGGTCGCTCACCGAGCGGCTCCCGGCGGTCTTCCTCGCCCGCGGCGGCGTCTCCCTGCGGATGCTCCCGCTGCGGATCCTCTTCCTCCTGCGCGTCTTCAGCCAGGGGTTCGCGGACATCCGCGCGCCGGGCCTGTCGCTCCGCTACCTCTCGACGATGACCCCGCCGGAGAAGATCGCCGCCCAGGCGCTCGCCGACCGGACGAACGTCCTCGCGGCGCCGCCGAGCCTCCTCCGCATCCTGCTGCCGCACGCGGAGGCGCTGCGCGGCACGATCCGGCGCGTGATCTGCTATGCGGAGGTGCTCGAGGACGCGGACCGGGTCCGGTTCGAGGAGGCGTTCGGGGCGCCCGTCGTCCAGATCTACCAGGCGAGCGAAGGGCAGATCGCGAGCCCCTGCCGGCTGGGGAGCCTTCACGTCAACGAGGACCTGGCGCTGGTCGAGCTGTACCGCGACGACGGGCGCCCGGCGACCCGCCCCGGGGAGACGGCGTCGACGATGCTCGTCACGAACCTGGTGAACGCGGCGCAGCCGATCCTCCGCTACCGGATGAACGACCGCGTCGAGCTCGGGGAGCCGTGCGCGTGCGGGAGCTCGTTCCGCGTCCTGCGGCGCGTGCTCGGCCGGAACGACGACGTCCTCGTCCTGCGCCGCACGACGCCGGACCCGGCGACCGGCGCGGACACGCGCCCGGTGTTCCCCGACCTCGTGAGCCGCTGGATCATCACCGTGGACGACGCGATCCGCGAATTCCGCGTGGTTGCCTTCTCGCCCGACGCGGTCGAGGTGGCGCTCGACCCGATGCCGGGCACGCCGCCGGAGGCGGCCGAGCGCGTCCGGGCCGAGACCGCGCGGCGCCTGCGCGAGGAGCTCGCGGCCTACGACGTCGCCGTGCGGCGCCTTTCCGTGCGCCTCGCCCCGATTCCGCTCCCGGAGGCCGCGCAGAAGTACCGGCGCTTCGTCGCGCTCTCGCCGCGCCAGGCGCTCGACCGGGCGCTCGCCCGCATCGCCCGCGCCTTCGCCGCCGCCGGCGTGCCGTTCGGCGTCTGCTCCTCCATGCTCCTCGCGCTGCGCGGCCTGCCCGTCGAGCCCCGCGACCTCGACCTCCTCGTACCGGACGCCGCCTTCGCCGCCGCGCGCGAGGCGCTGCGCTCCCTGGGCGCGGACGAAGCGCCGGAGCGCGCCGGACCGGTGGCCGTCTACGGGTCTCGGCGGTTCGCCGAATTCGCGCTGGACGGCGTGGAGGTGGACCTGATGGCCGGCCTCTCCGTGTTCGGAGCGCACGGCGAGTACCGGTACGAGCTCGAGGAGGGGACCGTCGACCGCACCGTGCCCGCAGCCGAGCCCGCCGCGCTCGCGGAGGCGGGCGCACCGCCCGCGCTCCTGCCGCTCACGGCGCTCGAGGACTGGTTCGTGCTCTACCAGCTGATCCCCGGCCGGATCGCGAAGGCCGACCTCATCGAACGCGCCCTGCGCGCGGACCCGCCGGCCGGAGCCGCCCGGGACGAGGCCGTGCGCCGACTGGCCGCCGCGCTGGCGCGACCGCTCCCGCACGAGGCGGCGGCGCGCATCCGCGCGCTGGCCGAGGCGCTTCGGAATGCCGATGCGATCGCCGACGCAACCGTCGGCGCGGAAGCCGGACCACCCGGCGGAGTCCGCGGAAACGCCTGAATCCGCCCGCAAACGCCGGTTTTCACCCGACCAGCGGCTCGGAGCCGCTACGCCCCGGTGTTATAATCGAAGCAGGCATCGAGCCACGTCGCCGCTTTGAGGGGAAAGCCGGGTGAGCAAATGCTAGGCATCGTCGTGCATCCGAATCTCGCGGAGCTCGTCTCCGCCGTCGCGGCGGAAGCCGCCGCCGTGCTGCGCACGGATCCGGGCGGTCTCGTCGCCGTAGCGCCGGGTCCGCTCCTGGACCGCGTCTACGACCGCATCGCCGCGTCCGATCCCGACGCCTTCCGATCCGCCGCCTTCGTCTCGGCTTCCGAGCTCTTCCGCGCACCGGGCGAGGAGATCCCGTCGAACCGGCAGCGCCTCCGCGAGCGCCTTCTCGCGCCGCTCGGGATCGACCCGGAGCGCCTCCAGTCGTTCGACCCCGACGCCCCTTCCCCGGAGCGGGAGTGCCAGCGCATGGACGAGTGGCTCGACCTGCGCGGGGGCGTGCTCCTGTACCTGGCCGAGTGCGATGAAGAAGGCCGGCTCGGGATCGTCCAGAAGAAGGCCTCGGTCCGGTCGCGCAGCCACGTCGCGATGTCCGTTCCGGCCGCCGCCGGCGGCGACCCGCTGTTCGGCCGCCCTGCGCCGAAGCTCCTCGGCCTGACGCTCGGGCTCCAGGATTTCGCCGCGGCCCGCCGCTGCCTCGTCCTGGCGCAGGGACCCGCGGCCGGCGCCTCGCTCCGCCGTGCGCTCGGGGGGCTCGTCAGCGAGGAATATCCGGCCGCCGCGATGCGGCTGGGCCGGATCTGCCACCTCGCCGTGGATCCTGCGGCCGCGGAGGAGATCGGCGACGACCTCCTCCGCCGGTTCCCGATCACGCCGCTCGACGCCGCTCCGGACCCGTACGCCCCCTAGCGCCGCGCGCCTTCCCGCCGGCACCGCCCCGTCCCGCCGCATCGCGCCGCCTCCTCCTCATCCGCTATAATGGAGGGGCGGCGCTTTCGTGCGCGCCGGCGGAAAGCGAGGCGGACGCGATGGAGAAGTTCGAGATCATGGACGGGAAGAGCGAGATCCAGATGCACCTGCACATCCGGCCCGGCGACGTCGGCCGGTACGTCCTGCTCCCCGGCGATCCCGGCCGCTGCCCGCTCATCGCGAAATACTTCGACGGCGCGCGCCTCGTCTCGCAGCACCGCGAGTACACCATCTACACGGGGACGATCGAGGGCGAGCCCGTGAGCGTCTGCTCGACCGGCATCGGCGGCCCCTCGACGGCGATCGCCCTCGAGGAGCTCCGGAAATGCGGCGCCGACACGTTCGTCCGCGTGGGGACCTGCGGGGCGATGCAGCTCGACGTCCTGAACGGCGACGTCGTCCTCCCGACGGGCGCGATCCGCAAGGAAGGCGTGACGCGGGAATACATGCCCCTCGAGTTCCCGGCGGTCGCCGACCACGAGGTGCTGACCGCGCTGACCGCGGCGGCGGACGCCCTCGGCGCCCGCTGGCACGCGGGCGTCGTCGAGTGCAAGGACTCCTTCTACGGGCAGCGGGAACCTTCCCGCATGCCGGTCGGCGACGCGCTGCTCGCGAAGTGGCATGCGTGGATCCAGGCGGGCACGCTCGCCTCCGAGATGGAATCCGCCGCGCTGTTCGTGATCGCCGCGGTCCTGCACGCCCGCGCCGGCACGGCCCTGCACGTGATCCACAACCAGGAGCGGATGGACCGCGGCCTCGAGAACGGCCCCGTCGCCGATCCCGAGGCCGCCGTGCGCGTGGGCGTCGAGGCGGTCCGCCTCCTGATCCTCTCGGACCGCGCGAAGGCGAAGGGGTGACGCACGTGGAGGTCGTCTGCACCCTGGTCGACGGGCAGGCGAAGTTCTCGTCCGCGACGCGCGGCCTGCCGCCCGTGGTCACCGACTCCGCCCCGCCGTTCGGCGAGGGACTCGAGTACAAGCCTCTCGAGCTGTTCCTGATCAGCCTCGCGACCTGCGCCGCGACGACCGTCGCCCCGATCCTGCGCAAGAAGCGGAAGACCGTCGAGCGGCTCTCCGTCGTCGCGACCGGGGAGCGGCGCGAGGAGCACCCCACGTCCTTCGTGCGGATCGTGCTGCGGTTCGAGGTCGTTTCGCCCGACGCGACGGACGAGGACGTCCGTCGCTCCATCGAGCTCTCCGAAGAGAAGTACTGCCCGGTCTGGGCGATGGTGAAGGGGAACGTCGAGGTCGCGACCCCGTTCGAGATCTTCCGGAGCTGATCCGCCCCGCCGCCCCTTCCGGTTCCCGCGCTAATCCGCGCTAAGGGGCGGCTCCGCGCCGATCTCCGCCGCGACCCGCGCCCCTTCGGCGCGCTGCGCCTCGGACGCCGCGGTCTCCCGGGCCGCCGCCTCCGCCGCGAGCGTGCTCCTGCTCTTCATGCGCAGCGACAGCAGGAAGTTCATCGCGCCGAAGCCCGCCGCCGCCAGGAACACCGCAGGGTAGCCCGCGGCCGTCCAGAGGAGTCCTCCCGCCACCGGGATCGAGAAGGCGACGATGTGGTCGAGCGACAGGCCCATCGACAGCGTCGGCGTGACCTCCGAGGCATCGGGGGCGATGCGCCGCACGTAGGTGGAGCGCGCCATGTCCACGGCCTGGGTCGAGGCGTCGACGACATAGCAGGCCGCGATGACGTAGAAGGCGACGTCGTGCGGGAAGAGCCGACCGGCGAAGGCGTATCCCGCGCAGAGCGCGATCAGCAGCACCGCCTCCACGGACACGGCGACCCGCTCGCCCAGCCGGTCGATCGCGACGCCGACGACCCGGCGCATGCCGATCGCGACGATCGCGACCACCACGCCGAGCAGCGCGAAGACGTCCGGCCCGAGCCCGAACTCCTTGATCAGCACCCAGGGCGCGAAGGTCAGGAAGACCTGCTTGCGCGCGCCGTTCACGATCGCGAGCAGGTAGTACAGCAGGTAGCGCCTGTGGAAGAAGAGCCGCACGCGGCGTTTCTCGGGCCTGCGCGGCTTCATCGCGGCGAGCAGAAAGGCGGCGAGGACGTAGAACGCGGCGACGAGGGTGAAGGCGACCGCGTAGGTCATCCCGAGCCAGCGGAATCCGACCCAGACCACCGCGAAGCCGCCGATCGTGGCGGTCAGGACGTAGGCGCTGTACCGCGAGAGCCGCGCGCCGAACTCCTCGGGCTTCGAGAGGGCCATCCCGATGCTGGGAGACAGCGGCATCGTGATGTGCGTGCCGAGGCTGTACATCATCATCCAGACCATCATCAGGCCGAAGGTCGGGGAGAGGAGCCCCAGCCCGATGCCGCCCACGGCGGCCGCGAGCATGCCGAGCGCCGCGGCGCGGACGTCGCCGAGCGCCGACAGGAGCGCCAGTGCGACGACGACGAGGACGCCGGGCAGTTCGCGCGGAACCTCGACGATCCCGCGCGCCTCGGCGGTCAGGCGGTAGAGGTCGTTCAGGTAGTTGTTGAAGACCGAGGCGTAAATGCCGCCCGCGAGGCCGGCGCAGAGGCCGACGACGAGGAACAGGTTGAAATCGCGGTCGTGGTGGTCGGGCCGGAACCCGTCGCGGATCCTCTGGTGCAGTCCCTTCACGCGGTCCTCCCCATCGCCCGGAGAGGGCGACGAAGGTAGTGTAGTCCTCTCCCTGCGCCGCGGCAAGAGCGGACGCGCCCGGAGCGCGCCCGGCGCGGCGGTTCCCCGGCCGGCGCGACGCGATGGATTGACAGAGAGGAATAGTCCACTTATCATCGAGGTATGGACCACTTGGCGCCGAACCTGCCGCTCTCGCTCGACCGCCGCGCCGGCGCGCCCGCCTACCGCCAGCTCGCGCGGCAGGTGGCCGCGCTCGTCCGCGACGGCCGGCTCGCGCCGGGCGACCGCCTGCCCGGGGAACGCGAGCTCGCCGCCTCGATCGGCGTGGCCCGCGGCACCGTCCAGAAGGCGATCCTCGAGCTGCTCCGGCAGGGCGTCGTGGAGTCGGTGCACGGCAGCGGCACGTACGTCGCGGGCCTGCCGCCCGCCGAGTCCGGCCCGGTGCGCATCGCCGGCGTCGACTGCAATCCCGAGGCGCTCGCCGGGCTCGCCCGCCAGGTCCGCGGCCTCCCGCACGCGACGATCGACGCGGTGGACCTCGACGCGCTGCGCGACGGCGCGCGGCCGGCCGGGTCGCTCGCCGGCTACGACCTGCTGCTCACGACGACGACGCACGACGCCGAGCTGCGCCGGCTCGTCCCCGCGCTCGCGGAGCGGGTGCTCCCGACCGCCGTCGCCCCCGCCCGGGGGACGGTCGTGGAGATGGCCCGCATCCCGATCGGCGTCGCGATCGGCATCGTCTGCCGCAGCGAGCGCTTCCGCCGCATCATCGAGGACAACCTCGCCGGCCTCGGGCACGACGTCCGCGATGCCGGCTTCCTCGCCGAGGACACGCTGGTGCGCGACGGCGCGCCCACGGCGTCCGGACCTTCCCGGCTGGCCGCGTTCCTCGACGGGACCGCGGTCGTCGTCGTACCGCCGGATTCCCCGCTGCTCGCCCCGCCGGTCGTCTTCCGGGAGGCCCTCGCCGCGTTCGCCGCGGCCGGCGGGCGGGTCGTCCCGTTCGAATACCAGATGGAGCGCGGATCGCTCGTGCATCTCGAGGAGGCCGTGGAGCGCATCCGGTCGCGGAGGCCGGAGCGGGAGGGGAGGCGCGCGGATGGCTGAGGCAGGACAGGCGCGGGAGGCGCCGCGCGTGGTCCTCGGCGTGATCGGCGCCGACGTGCACGCGGTCGGGAACCGGATCCTGGCGTATTCGCTGCGGAACGCCGGCATCGAGGTCGAGAACCTCGGCGTGATGGTCTCGCAGGAGGAGTTCATCGCCGCGGCGGTCGAGACGGCCGCCGACGCGATCTGGGTGTCCTCGCTCTACGGCCACGGCGAGATCGACTGCCGGGGGCTGCGCGGGCGCTGCACCGAGGCCGGCATCGGCAGGGTCCTGCTGTACGTCGGCGGCAACCTCGTCGTCGGGAAGACGCCGTTCGCGGACGTCGAGCGGCGGTTCCGAGCCATGGGGTTCGACCGCGTCTATCCCCCGGGGACGTCGCCGGAAGCCGCGGTCGCGGACCTGCGGCGCGACCTGGAGGCCCGGGGATGACTCCGGCCGACGCGCGCACCGCGCTGCTCGTCGACTTCGGCAGCACCTTCACGAAGGCCGTCGCCGTCGACCTCGCGCGCGAGCGGGTCCTCGGGACCGCGCGTGCGCCGACGACCGTCGCGACGGACGTGCAGCAAGGCCTCGACGCGGCGCTCCGCCTCCTCGCGGAGCGGACCGGCGTCGGCCGCTTCGACGTGCGGCTCTGCTGCAGCAGCGCGGCGGGCGGGCTGCGGATGTGCGCCGTCGGGCTCGTGCCCGAGCTCACCGCCGAAGCCGCGCGCCAGGCCGCCCTCTCGGCCGGTGCGAAGGTCGTCGGCACGTTCTCCTACGAACTGGGCCCGGACGACCTGGCCGCGCTCGCGGCTGCCCGCCCCGACATCGTCCTGCTCACGGGCGGGACGGACGGCGGCAACCGCGCCGCGATCCTTCACAACGCCGCCGCGCTGGCCTCGCTCCCGGGCGCGTTCCCCGTCGTCGTCGCCGGCAACCGCGCCGCGGCGGGCGAGGCGGCCGGGATCCTGCGCACCGCCGGCAAGGACGCCCGCGTCTGCGCCAACGTCATGCCGCGGCTCGACCGCCCGGACCTCGAGCCGGCGCGAGAGGCGATCCGCGGCGTCTTCCTGGAGCGCATCGTGCGCGCCCGCGGCCTCACCGCGGCCGAGTCCCTCATGGATGACTTCGCGACGCCCACCCCCGCGGCCGTGCTCGACGCGGCGCGCCTCCTCTCCGTCGGCGCCGAGGGCGAGCCGGGCCTCGGCGACCTGCTCGTGCTCGACATCGGCGGCGCGACGACGGACCTCCACTCGCTGTGCGATGGCTTCCCGACGCGCGGCGGAGCGATCCCGAAGGGTCTCCCGGAACCGTTCGCCAAGCGCACCGTGGAAGGCGACCTCGGCGTCCGGTTCAACGCGGGCAGCATCGCCGCGGCGTTCGGCCCCTCGCGCCTCGCGGCCCGCGCCGGCGTCTCGGAGGACGACCTCGCCGAGGTCCTCGCGCGGTTCGAGACGCGCACCGCCGTCCTCCCCGAAGGCGACACGGCCCTGCTCCGCATCGACCGCGCGCTCGCGGAGGCGGCCGCGCTCCTCGCCGTCGACCGGCACGCCGGCCGCTACGAGCGCGTCTTCACGCCGCTCGGCCCGCAGTTCCTGCTGCACGGCAAGGACCTCGGCGGGGTGCGCGTCGTGATCGGCACCGGCGGACCGCTCGCGGATGCGCCCGACCCGCGCCCGATCCTCGCCTGCGCGGCGGCCGGGGCGGCGGACGCGGACCCGGAGGCGCTGCGCCCGGCCCGACCGGAATTCCTGCTCGACCGGAGCTACCTGCTCGCCGCGATGGGCCTGCTCGGCCGCATCCGCCCGGGCCTCGCCGTGCGCCTCATGAAGCGCGCGCTCGTGCCGCTGCCGGACGCGGCGGACGGCCCCGCCCAGACGCCCCACGACCCCAGCACTTCCAGGAGGTGACCCCCGATGACCCTCGCGAACCGGCGCATCCCCACCGACGAATTCGAGCGCATCCGGGAGGAGGTCCTCGCCCAGTGGCCCACGGGCGCGGACGTGGACTTCGCCGAAGCCGTCGCCTACCAGCGCGGCCTCCCGGCGTCGAGCCGCCTCGCCGACCGCCTCGCCGCCGCCTCCCGCGAGGGGACGACGCTCGTGCAGCCGCGGGCCGGCGTGGCCCTCGTCGACGAGCTGATCGCCCTGCTGCGCTATCTCGAGCACGAGGGCGAGGCCGACCTGCTGCCGACGACGATCGACAGCTACACGCGCCAGAACGCCTACGGCGACGCGGAGAAGGGGATCCACGAGAGCCGCGCCGAGGGCCGATCGATGCTGAACGGCTTCCCCGCGGTCAACCACGGGGTGCGCGAGTGCCGACGCGTCGTCGAGGCGGTGTCGGTGCCCGTGCAGGTCCGCCACGGGACGCCCGACGCGCGGCTGCTCGCGGAGATCTCCTATGCCGGCGGCTTCTCCGGCTTCGAGGGCGGCGGCATCTCGTACAACATCCCGTACGCGAAAAAGGCCCCGCTCGAGCGCACGATCGCCGACTGGCAGTACGTCGACCGGCTGACCGGTCTCTACGAGGAGCAAGGGATCTCCCTCGACCGCGAGCCGTTCGGCCCCCTCACGGGCACGCTCGTCCCGCCCTGCATCTCCCACGCCGTCGCCGTGATCGAGGCGCTGCTCGCCGCCGTGCAGGGCGTGCGGCACCTGACGCTCGGGTACGGCCAGTGCGGCAACCTCGTCCAGGATGTCGCCGCGATCCGCTCGCTGCGGCTCGTCGCCGAGGAGTACCTCGACCGGTACGGATTCGGGGACGTGCACGTCTCGACCGTCTTCCACCAGTGGATGGGCGGCTTCCCGCAGGACGAGGCCAAGGCGTTCGGCGTGATCGGGTGGGGTGCGGCGTCGGCGGCGCTGTCCGGGGCGACCAAGGTCATCGTCAAGACGCCGCACGAGGCGCTCGGCGTCCCGACGAAGGAGGCGAACGGGCAGGGCCTGCGCGCCACGAAGCAGCTCGTCGCGATGCTTCGCGACCAGCGGATGGACGAGACCGCGGCCGTGCGCGAGGAGAGCGACCGCATCGTCGCGGAGACCCGCTGCCTCGTCGACCGCGCGATCGCGCTCGGGGAGGGGGACCTCGCGGTCGGCGCCGTGCGCGCGTTCGAGGCCGGCACGCTCGACGTGCCCTTCGCGCCGTCCCGCTTCAACGCCGGCAAGGTCCTGCCCGCCCGCGACGACCGCGGCGCGGTGCGGTTCCTCGACCCGGGGGCGCTGCCGTTCCCGAAGGACCTCCTCGACTTCCACCGGGCCTGCCTGGAGGAGCGCGCGCGCCGCGAACGGCGCGAGGTCGGCTTCCAGATGGTCATCGACGACATCTACGCGATCGGCAAGGGCCGCCTCGTCGGCCGGCCCAGGTAGGGGAGGCGCCATGGAGATCCGCGAGGTCCTGTTCTCCGCCGGCCGCACCGGCTTCTTCTTCGACGACCAGCGCGCGATCCGCGCCGGGGCCCGCGCCGACGGCGCCGCCTACGTCGGGGCGCCCGCGACGCCCGGCTTCGCGTCCGTGCGGCAGGCCGGCGAGTCCGTCTCCGTGATGCTCGTGCTCGCGGACGGCCAGGTCGCGGTCGGCGACTGCGCCGCGGTGCAGTACTCGGGCGCCGGCGGGCGCGACCCGCTGTTCCTCGCCGAGGCCTACCTCCCGGTGCTCCGCCGCGTCGCCGCGCCCTTCCTCGAAGGCCGCGACGCGTCCCGCTTCCGCCCGCTCGCCGACGCCGTAGACCGCCTGGTCGACCCGGCGACCGGCAAGCGCCTCCACACCGCGATCCGCTACGGCGTGACGCAGGCGCTCCTCGACGCCGCCGCCCGCAGCCGCGGCCTCCTGATGTGCGAGGTCCTCGCGGAGGAGTACGGGACCGCCGTGCTCGACCGGGCGGTGCCGCTCTTCGGGCAGACCGGGGACGACCGCTACAACGGCGTCGACAAGATGATCCTGAAGGGCGTCGACGTGCTGCCGCACGGCCTGTTCAACAGCCTCTCGAAGACCGGGGCCGACGGCGGCGCGCTGCTGGAGTACGTGGGCTGGCTGAAGGATCGGGTCGAGGCGCTGCGCCCCGACCCGGCCTATGCGCCGACCTTCCACCTCGACGTGTACGGCACGCTCGGGATCATCTTCCGCCGCAACGCGGTCCGCATCGTCGACTACCTCTCGCTCCTCGCCGAGCAGGCCGCGCCCTTCCGGCTGAACCTCGAGGGGCCGGTCGACACGGATGACCGCGAGGGGACGATGGAGGCGCTCGCCGACCTGACGGAGCGCGTCGACGCGCGCGGGCTCCCCGTGCGCATCGTGGCGGACGAGTGGTGCAACACGCTCGAGGACGTCCGCGATTTCGCCGCCCGCCGCGCGGGGCACATCCTGCAGATCAAGACGCCCGACCTCGGCGGGATCCAGAACACGGCCGAGGCGGTCCTGCACTGCCGCGCGCACGGCGTCGGCGCCTACCAGGGCGGCACCTGCAACGAGACGGACCGCTCCGCGCTGGCGTGCGTGCACGTCGCGATGGCGACGGGGCCGGACCAGATGCTCGCGAAGCCCGGGATGGGCTTCGACGAGGGCTACATGGGCGTGCGCAACGAGATGGCCCGCATCCTCGCGCTGCGGGGAAGGAAGGGGGCGCCTGCATGGAACCGATGAGGATCCTCTCGCCGACGGCGATCCTGGGCTACGGCTTCCCGGACGCGTCGCTCGAGGAAGGGATGCGGCGGAAGCCCGACCTGATCGCGGTCGACGCCGGCTCGTCCGACCCGGGCCCGTACTACCTCGGGGCCGGGGTGTCGTTCACCGACCGCGGCGGCGTGAAGCGCGACCTCGAACGGCTGCTGCCGGGCGCGATCGCGGCGGGCATCCCGCTGTGCATCGGGTCGGCGGGCGGCAGCGGCGGGGAGCCGCACCTCGCCTGGCTGCTGGACATCGTCCGGGAGATCGCCCGCGAGCACGCGCTGCGGTTCCGGATGGCCGCGATCCATGCGGAGATCGGCCCGGATGCCGTGCGGGCCGCGGACGCGGCGGGGCGCCTGCACCCGCTCCCGCCGGCGCCGGAGAGCTCCCCCGCGGAGATCGCCGCGACCGTGCGCGTCGTCGGGCAGATGGGCATCGAGCCGTTCCAGCGGGCCATCGACGCGGGCGCGCAGGTGATCGTGGCCGGCCGCGCCTACGACCCGGCCGTCTTCGCCGCCCACGCCGTCCGGCGGGGCTACGACCGCGGTCTCGCGCTCCACCTGGGCAAGATCCTCGAATGCGCCGCGATCGCGGCCACGCCGGGCAGCGGCAGCGACTGCATGCTCGGCACGCTCGACGCGACGGGCTTCACGGTCGAGACGCTCTCGCCCGCGCGGCGGTGCACCGAGCTGTCGGTCGCCGCCCACACGCTCTACGAGAAGAGCGACCCGACGAAGCTGCCCGGCCCCGGCGGGACGCTCGACCTGACGCGGACGACGTTCCGGCAGGTCGCGGACAACGCGGTGCGCGTCGAGGGCTCCCGGTTCGTCCCGGGCCCCTACAGGATCAAGCTCGAAGGGGTGCGGAGCGTCGGGTTCCGCACCGTCTCGATCGCCGGCGTGCGCGACCCGGTGCTCGTCGGCTGCATCGAGGAGACGCTCGCGGCCGTGCGGGAGCGCACCTTCGCGAACCTCGGGGCGCTGCGCCAGCCGTCGACGCTGGACTTCCTCGTGTACGGCCGCGACGGCGTCATGGGGCCGCTCGAGCCGGACGACCTCCGCGCCGGGCCGCTCCCGCGCGAGATCGGCCTCGTGGTCGACGCCGTCGCGCCGACGCAGGCCGAGGCGAACACGCTCTGCGCGACCGCCCGCTCGATGCTGCTGCACTACGGTTACCCCGGGCGCATCTCGACGGCGGGCAACCTCGCGTTCCCCTACTCGCCGTCGGACTTCAAGGCCGGCGAGGTCTTCGCCTTCAGCCTCTACCACCTGATCGACGTGGACGACCCGTGCGCGCTGTTCCCGATGGAGCTCGAGGAGGTCGTCGGGGACGCGGGGATCGAGGAGGTGGCGCCATGACCGTGCGGCTGCGCGACGTCGCGGAGGTGATCCGCAGCAAGAACTCGGGTCCGTACGAGCTCACGCTCGACGTGATCTTCCGGGAGCGGGCCATGTACGAGCGGTTCCGCGACGCCCGGCTCTTCACGCCGGAGCTCGTCGCCCGCCTGTACCGCATCCCCGTGTCCCAGGTGCTCGGCGTGGTCGCGTTCGACCCCGCCAAGGCCGTGAAGGCGACGATCGTCCGCCCCGTCGCGTCGGGCGCGCTCGGCGACCGGGACGTCTACGGGGCGCAGCAGCACGCGCCGCTGCTCGGGCTCTCCTTCGAGCTCGACGGGCCGGACGCCGTTCCGCCGGGGGAGGCGCCGCCATGCTGACCGTCAGCCACCAGTCCCTGATCCACGCGCTCTACTTCGCGCCGCGCGGGCGGCAGCGACTTCTCACGCTCGGCATGGAGCTCGCGCAGCGCTACCTCAGCCCGATGGACCGCCTCGTCGGCTTCATCGGGGATGCGGGCGCCGGCAAGTCGCTGCTCATCAAGGGCATGTTCCCGGGGCTCGAG
>CAIXGU010000285.1 GCA_903919045.1 uncultured Eubacteriales bacterium
GCGAGGACCGCCTCGTGCGAGACGACCAGGTCGTTCGTGCCGACCATGACGAAGAGCGGCACCGGCGCTTCCGGGCGCTTCCCGTCCAGGAGCGTCTTGCCGGCCACCGTGACCTCCTCGAACAGGCGCGCTCCGATGTACCGGTGGTAGTCGGGGTCCTCGCGCGTCGCGGCGCGGACCGCCTCCGAGCGCGTCAGGTCGTCGACCTTGAGGTCGTTCTTCGCCGTGAACGTCGGCATCAGGCGCGACGCGATGCGCGCGACGGCGACGGTCGCGGCGCCGGGCGGCGCGTGCAGGCTCAGCCAGGGGCTGCCGGCGACGGCGCAGGCGATCGGGGCGGGCAGGTTCCCGCGGAAGAGCCGCATGAGGACGAGGTTGCCGCCCATGCTGTGCCCGTAGAGGCACGTGGGCAGTCCGGGATGACGCTTCGCGGTCCAGCCGAGCACGAGGTCGATGTCCGCGAGCATCGTGTCGTAGGACGGCGCGTAGCCGCGCTTCCCCGCCGTCTTCCCGTGCCCGCGCAGGTCCGGGCAGACGAAGGCGTAGCCCCGTGCGGTGAAGTAGCGCGCGACGTGCTCGTAGCGCCCGGCGTGCTCGCCGAGCCCGTGGATCATCGCGATGACCCCGCCGGGCGCGCCGTCGGGCTCGTGCGCCCGCACGTGCATGCGGATCCCGTCCGGTGTCTCGAGCCAGGCCGATTCCGTCCTCATGGTCGTCCTCCCCTTCCGCGCCGCGACGCCCTCACGCGCCCCCGGCGACGCCATCCTGCGCACGGTCCCTCCGGCGGATCTCGGTCCGCCGGATCTTCCCGCTGATCGTCTTCGGGAGCTCCGTGACGAACTCGAGGATGCGCGGGTACTTGTACGGCGCGGTGTGCGTCTTCACGTACTCCTGCAGCTCGAGCGCGAGCGCCTCCGACGGCAGGTAGCCCTTCGCCGGCACGACGGTCGCCTTCACGACCTGCGTCCGCACCGGGTCGGGCACGCCCGTCACGGCGCACTCCAGCACCGCCGGATGCTCCATGAGGACGCTCTCGACCTCGAACGGCCCGATGCGGTAGCCCGAGCTCTTGATGATGTCGTCGTCGCGCCCCACGTACCAGTAGTACCCGTCCTCGTCCCGCCACGCCATGTCCCCGGTGTGGTACAGGCCATCGTGCCAGACGGCGGCCGTCCGCTCCGGGTCCAGGTGGTACCCGCCGAACATGCCGACCGGCCGGCCCGCCCCCGTCCGGATGCAGATCTCGCCGACCTGGCCGGGCCGCGTCTCCGCGCCGTCCTCGTCGGACAGCAGGATGTCGTACATCGGGTTCGGGCGCCCCATCGAGCCGGGCTTGGGCTCCATCCACGGGAACGTCGCGACCTGCACGGTCGTCTCCGTCTGCCCGAAGCCTTCCATGAGCTTCAGGCCGGTCGCATCGAGGAACTGCGCGAAGACCTCCGGGTTCAGGGCTTCGCCGGCGATCGTGCAGTGCGTCAGCGACGAGAGGTCGTAGCGCGAGAGGTCCTCCTTGATCAGGTACCGGTAGATCGTCGGCGGCGCGCAGAACGTCGTGATGCGGTAGCGCTGGATGCGCTCCAGCAGCTCCGCCGGGACGAACCGGTCGAAGTCGTACACGAAGATGCCCGCCTCCATGAGCCATTGCCCGTAGAGCTTTCCCCACACGGACTTCGCCCAGCCGGTCTCGGAGACCGTGAAATGCAGGCCGTCCGGCACGACGCGGTGCCAGTGCTTCGCCGTCACGATGTGCCCGAGCGGATACGAGTAGTCGTGCACGACCATCTTCGGCATGCCCGTCGTCCCCGACGTGAAGTACAGCAGCATCGTGTCGGACACGACCGGCGCGTCCGCCCCCGTCGGCCGCACGAACGGCGCGGCCTCGGCGCACCCTCGCGCGAACGATGCCCAGCCGTCGCGCTCGCCCTTCACGAGGACCCGCGCCCGGACGCCCGGGCACTGCGCGCAGGCCGCCTCGACGTGGTCCGCGATCTCGCCTTCGGCCGTGCACACGACGGCCTTCACCGACGCCGCCTCGAACCGGTAGACGAGGTCCTTCACCTGGAGCTGGTTCGTCGCCGGGATGCAGATCGCGCCGAGCTTGTGGAGGGCCATCGCCGCGAACCAGAACTGGTAATGGCGCTTGAGGATCAGCATCACGGGGTCGCCCCGGCCGATGCCGAGGCTGCGGAAGAACGACGCCGCCCGGTCGGACTCGCGCGCCACGTCGCCGAAGGTCAGCGTGCGCTCCTCGCCGGCCACGTTGCACCACAGCATCGCGCGCCGCCCGGGGTCCTTCGCCGCGATCGCGTCGACCCCGTCGTACGCGAAGTTGAAATCGCGCGGGATGTCGAACGAGACCGCCGCGAGCGACCCGTCGTCCGCGAAGGACTCCTTCAGGTACCGCCGGTGGAGCGCGGGTTCAGGCATCGGAGCGGTCCTCCCGCTTCTCCATCACGACCGCGAGGAAGGTGCAGTCGCCGTCGAGCGCGCACATCCCGTGCCCGCGCCCGGAATCGTAATAGACGGAATCTCCGGGGCCGAGGACCTCCTCGTGCCCCTCTAAGCGGAACCTCAGCCGCCCCTCGAGCACGTAGTCGAACTCCTGGCCCTCGTGCCGCGACAGCGGGATCTCCGCCTCCGGACCTCCGGCCGCGCCCGGCGCCGTCACCACGAAGGGCTCGGCGGTGCGGCCGCGGAAGCGGTGCGCCAGCCCGAGGTACGAGAACCCCGCGCGGCGCCGGATCGGGAGGCCCTCGCCGCGGCGCACGACCGCGTAGGCCGTGAGGTGCGGCGACTCGCCGGTCAGCAGCTCCGTCAGGTCGATCCCGAACCGTTCGGCGGCCTTGTACAGGAACGTGAAGGAGAAGTCCCTCCGACCCGCCTCGTGCTCCTCGTATTCCTCGCCGGTCGTGCCGGTGCAGCGGGCCATCTCGGCGACGCCGACGCCGAGCGCGTCCCGCATGCCCCTCAGGCGCTCGCCGATCGCCGCGAGACGTTCCCGCTCGCCGGCCGCCGCGCGTCCGTCATCCCCCATGGCGGCGCCTCCTGTCCCAGTAGGCCACGAACGCGTCGAGCGCGCGGATCGCGGAGCGGATGTCCCCGAAGACCGGCAGGCCGCTGGACTCGATGACCTGGATGAATTCCGCGTAGTGCGCGCTCGCGTTGACCGAGACGACCACCGGCTTGTCGTACTTCTTCCCGAGCGCCGCGAGCCGAGGCCCGATCGCCGCCGCGTCGCGCAGGCCCGGGCCCAGCGTGTGCAGGTTCTCGATGTGCGGGACGATCGCGACGAACGCGCAGTCGACGCCGTCGTCCGCGAGCGCCGCCTCGACGTAGCCGGCGAAGCCCGCGTCGTCGGTCATCGGCGTGAGGTCGAGGAACGACGTCGACGTGTCGACGAGGCCGCTCCGGTTGAGCGCGCGGATGCGCTCGACCGTCGGCGGCGTGAAGACCGCCTGCGTCAGGTAGTTCAGCGTGTCCGCGCCCATCGTCGCGTCGAGTCCGGCGTTCACGATGCCCGCGACGCGCCGCCCGCGCGGCTTCTTGGCGTTCAGCATCGCGAAGCCCTTGGTGTAGTTGTAGAAGTCCGCGAGGTCCTCGGTCAGCACGACGCCGGCCTGGAAGCACGCCGCCTGGAACACGTCGTAGCTGCCAGTCATCGACGCGGTGTGCGACGCCGCGGCCTTCACGCCCGCTTCCGTGCGGCCCGACTTGTAGACGACGAGCGGCTTGCGCGACCGGCGCGCGGCCTCGAAGAACCGCCGCCCCTCGCCCGCGCCCATCCCCTCGACGTAGAGGGACATCACGTCGACGCCCTTCCGCTCCGAGAAGAAGGTCACGAGGTCCGGGAAATCCACGTCGACCTTGTTCCCGAAGCTCACGATCGCCTTGAAGATCGGGGCGAACTGCGTGCGCTCGATGCAGGTGATCGCCATGCCGCCGCTCTGCGTGAGCAGCGCCGCGTTGCTCATCGGTCCGTAGCCGAGGCGCATCCGCTCCTCCCCGATGAACAGCGTGTTGACGCCGCGGCTGTCCTCGCCGGGCGCGTAGAACACGCCCATCCCGTTGGGGCCGACGACGCGCGTATGCTTCGGCAGCACCGCGTGCACCCGCTCGGCGAACTCCGCGTAGTTCATGTCGCCCGGGATGCCGGACACGACCACCACGGCCTTCCCGTCCGGGACCGTGGCGAGGAAGTCGAGCGTCGACTTGCCGGGCGCCGCGTAGACCACGAGGTCGTAGGGCCGGTCGATCGCCGCGATGCTGGAATACAGCGGCCAGTCGCGCCCGCCGAGCGAGACGGTCCCGCCCTTCGGATTCACGAGGTAGAGGTCGTCGCGGCCGAGGTCGAGGAACAGGCCCACGATCTGCTGGGCCATGCTGTACTTCGAGGTATCGTGCGAGACGCCGACGATCGCGATGCCCTTCGGGGCGAAGAAACCCTCCGGCAGATGCGCGCGGCGCCGCACGTGGCGCGACGACCCGGCGGCCGGCTCGAACTCGGCGAACCCGTCGACCGCGACGAAGCGCTCGTCCTCGGTGAACACGAACGGGTTCACGTCGAACGACTTGAGGTAGAACGCAGGAGGCTCCGCGCGATACGGCGAGTAATGCGCGCCGATCTCCCCGACGGCCGTCATCGTCCGCGCGATCAGCTCGGTGTACTGGGGGTGTCCCGCTTCCACGTATTTGTGCCGGATCTTGATCGACTGCATCGCGAGCCGCACGTCCTCCGGCGAGACCGGAGCGAGGAAGAGGTTCGCGGGGTCGTAGTACTTGGCGAAGAATTCGGCGTCGTCGCCGCCCTTGGACAGCGTCAGCACCGGGCCGAAGTTCCCGTCGTCCTTGAGACCCACCAGGAGCTCGTTCCCGAGCGCCTGCGTGAACTTGCAGAACTCGACGACCAGGTACCCGTCGAAGCGGGGCTTCGCGTCCTCGGGGAAGTGCGAGAGCACCTCCTCGCGCATGCTCTGCAGCACGTAGCGCACGAACAGCGGGTCGCCCGAGGCGACCTTCTTCACGCCGCCGTACTTCTGGTTGTGCGAGAGGTCGCGCGAAACGGCCTTGACCATGACGTTCGAGCCCGGGAAGCGCGCCAGCATCGCGGCGTCCACCTCGGACGGGCTGCGCACGAACCGGTGGTAGGGGACGTCGAGCCCGGCCGCGGCCAGGATCGCGTACACCTCGTGCTCGTGCAGGGTGCGGCGTCCCTCCTGGGACGCGCCGTGGAAGACGGCGTCGATGAGTCGGACGGCCTCGGGTGCGAGCGGCATGTTCCCCACCTCCCGGACCATCATACCATTCCGGAAGGGGGGCGGGACGGGCGTCCGGAGGGCGGTGCCGGTGTCGGCCGGGGTCCGCCGGAGGGAGCGACGTCGTCAGCCGACGTGCGCGTCGATCAGGTCGTAGAAGTCCTGATCCATGGAGCTCGCGTAGCCGACGAGCTTGCCCTGGATCGTGCCGTCGTCGATCAGGAAGAACGTGGGGATCGACTGGATGCCGTACTGCGACGCGAGCGCCTGCGCCTTGTCGGTGTCCACGCGGACGATCAGGAGCTTTCCCTCGTACGTCTCGGCGAGGGACTCGATGAACGGCGCGCTCGCCTTGCAGGGCGGGCACCAGGTCGCGTAGAAATCGACGAGGACCGGGAGCGACGAGTCCTTCACGGCCGTCGTGAAATCGGCCACGCCGATCTCCTTCACGGCGCCGTTCTCGACGGCGAGCTGCGAGACGCCCGCCTGGGACTTCGTCGTACCGCCGGAGCAGGACGTCAGGAGCAGGGCCAGGACGGCGACCAGCGCGAGCGCGGCGGCAGCGGGACGGGAGAAACGGTGCGAAGCGGTCATGGCGTCTCCTCCTCGGCCGGCGCGGAGCGCCGGTCCTGCGTGGATTCTCGCAGACGGGGGGGCCTCCGCCATAGCGCGCCGGTTACGCTTTCCGAACGCTGCGCAGGACGCGGTAGCCCGCGTCCTTCTCGATCGCGTCGCAGGAGCCGAACCGCGCCTCGAGCCATTCGGCCGCGGACGGCGCGCCCTGCTTGCGCTGCAGCACGACGTACAGGCGGCCGCCCGGGACGAGCCGCTCCCAGGCGCCCTGGAAGAAGGCGTGCACGACGTCCTTCCCCGCCCGCACCGGCGGGTTCGTGACGACGACGTCGTAGGGTCCCGGCAGGCGCTCGAAGGCGTCCGAGACGACGACCTCGATCCCCTTCACCCCGTTCCTCGCCGCGTTCTTCCGGGCCAGCGCGCAGGCGCGCTCGTTCACGTCCGCGAGGGTGGGCTCCAGGGCCGGGAACACGCGCTTCAGGGCGATCCCGACGGGCCCGTAGCCGCAGCCCAGGTCGAGCAGCCGGCCCGTCTTCACGCCGGCGGCGAGGAGGTCCTCGGCGACGGCCTCGATCAGCAGGCGCGAACCGAAGTCGATGCGTTCCGGCGAGAACATGCCGGAGTCGGTCTCGAACGAGAGGTCGATGCCCCGCACGCGCAGGAAGACCTCGCGCGGGCGGCTTTCCGCCTGCGGGCGGGCGTCGAAGTAGTGGGACATCGCAGCGCCTCCCTCCAAGGCCTCCGCACGCGGCGCACGCCGTCCGCGCGGATCGGTCCTGTCGCCTTTCGCGGGCCGGTCGCCCTTCGCGGGCCGTCCGCTCCGGATCCGCACGCGCTTCGGGCTCACGCGTCGAACACGCTGCGCACGGCGGGGTAGCCGTGCAGCGACGCCTCGAATTCGGCGCGGCGCGTGTCGCGTCCGGGCCGGCGGTCCGGGAAGAGGACCTCGACCTGCATCCGCACGCGGTCCGCGGCCTGCAAGTCGGAGAGCCGGAGCTCCTGGATGCGGTATCCGGCCGCCTCGAGGAAGCCCGCGAAGGACTTCGTGTCGAAGGCGGAGGGGTCGGCCTCGACGAGGTACGCGGCCACGCGCGTCTTCAGGCCGCCCTCGGCGCGGTGCAGCAGCCGCAGGACGACGAGCAGCGCGAGCGTCGTCGACGCCGAGAGGACCCAGAGGCCGGCTCCCGCGGCGATGCCGACGCAGGAGATCGCCCACAGGCTCGCGGCGGTCGTCAGCCCCTTCACCGTGGCGCCTTCCTTGATGATCGTGCCGGCGCCGAGGAACCCGATGCCGCTCACGACCTGGGCGCCGATCCGGGTCACCTCGACCTGGTTCGTTCCGCCGGCCTGGATCGCGAAGGAGACGGCCATCACGAGCGCCGACCCGACGCAGACCAGCATGTGCGTGCGCAAGCCCGCGGGGCGCGCGATGCGCTCCCGGTCGAGGCCCACGAGGCCGCCGAGCAGCGCCGCGAAGAGCACGCGGCCGAGCAGGTCGAGCAGGAGGAGAGGAGGCATCTCCATGGCGGACTCCTTTCAGCGGTCCTCGGGGAAGAGGCGGACCCGGTCGGAGACGCGCTTCAGCACGTAGAGGACGGGCAATCCGAGGATGTAGAGGACCGCGGTCTCTCCGACCCCGACGGAGGCGATGCTGAGCCAGAGGGGCAGCCGGAACTCGGCCGGCAGGATGTACGCCAGATAGGTACCCACGACGAATGCGTTCAGGAGGATCGGGGGGAGCGGCGCGAGCGGGGGCCAGCGGCGCAGCCAGCGCGTCCCGAAGGCGCCGAGCAGGGTCGCGAGCGTGCCGAAGACGACGTCGACGAGGCCGAGTCCGCCGAACAGCAGGTTGGACAGGAAGCAGCCCAGCGCGACGCCCGGGACGGCGGCCGACGTGAAGACGGGCAGCAGGACGAGGATCTCGGAGATCCGGAACTGCACGCCGGGGACGCCGAGGACCGCGCCGTTCCCGAAGCTGATCGGGGCGAACAGGGCGGTGAGGACGACGTAGAGGGCCGCGACGGCGGCGCCGGTGGCGATCTGGCGTGGCGTGAGGCGGAGCGGCTTCCTTCCCATGGCACCATTGTACTTCAGGCCGGCGCGTTGCGGTGCGCCGGCGCGGCGGGAAAGGTCCCGGAAACGGAAGAAGAGCCGGCATCGCTGCCGGCTCTTCTGGCTCCTCAAGTTGGACTCGAACCAACGACCCTGCGGTTAACAGCCGCATGCTCTACCAGCTGAGCTATTGAGGAATGGATTCCGGCGGAGACCTGTTTTCCCGGGCCGTCACCAGCCAGGTATCGTCGGCACTGGAGAGCTTAACTGCCGTGTTCGGGATGGGAACGGGTGTGGCCTCTCCGTCATTTCCA
>CAIXGU010000286.1 GCA_903919045.1 uncultured Eubacteriales bacterium
AGATGCTCGGCATGGAGCGAGGCGGCCTCCTGCATCATCGAGAAGAGCGCGTGCGGCGCGAGCCGGTCGCGCCGGTCCGTGTCGTTGCCGCGCACCTCGAAGCGGTAGCGCCCGTGCCTCCCGGAAAGGACCCCGTTCGCCGAAGCGCCGGGGCCCGCCGTGTCGACCATTTCCGTCGTCCTTCCCGGCGTCAGCCGCCGTTCGCCTCGGCGTCCAGCTTCTTCTGGATCGCCTCCGCCTCCTTGCCCGTCGCGTGCGCCTCGATCGCCCGGAGCTCCTTGCGGCCGAGGAAGATCGTCAGGCCGCCGAGCGCGAAGAGGATGATGACGCTCAGGATGCCGTCCGCCGGGTTCCCCGTGATCTTGCGGGTCAGCGCGTACAGGGCGGGACCGATGACGGCCGCGAACTTGCCGAAGATGTCGAAGAACCCGAAGTACTCGTTCGACTTCTCCGGCGGGATGATCTTGCCGAAGAACGAGCGCGACAGCGCCTGGATACCGCCCTGGACCGTGCCGACCAGCACAGCGAGGACCCAGAAGAGGAGCGAGGAGAACGCGATGGCCTTGTCGAAGGGCGCCGAGGCCGCCATGTCCTTCAGGAAGGGGGCCATCCCCGCCTCGACGGCGTCGAGCGCCTTGATTGCGGCGACGCGCTGCGGGAAGCCGGCGTAGTAGTCCATCACGCGCGACTTCTGGTCGGCGACGAGCTCGGCGAAGTTCTCGACGCGGCTCGTCCCCGAGCCGAGCATGTTCACCCCGTCGAGCTTCAGCACCGCGAGCTGCCGGTCCTTCAGCATGGCGAGGTCCGCCGCGTCGAGCGCCGAGGCGTCGATGCTTCCGGCGGCGGCGTCGAAGGCCTGCTCGTACTGCTGAACGTAGGCCTTCTGCGAGGGCTGGATGGAATCGCCCATGTAGAAGCCGAGGATGCAGATCACGAAGTAGACCGCGATCGCAGACCCGATCATGCGGATCGTGCCGAAGCGCTTCGCGAGGCGGCCGAACAGGATTGCGCACGGGAAGGCCACCAGCTGCGTCAGCATGAGCGCGAGGATCATGCCCGTGGAGCTCAGTCCGAGCGTGGCGCCATACGCGGTGGCCATGTTGATGACCGTGTTCACGCCATCGATGTAGAAGAAGTAGGCGATGATGAAGAGGAGGATGCCCTTGTGGCCGATGATGTCCCGGACCGTGCCCCAGAGGCGCTTGAACGAGCCCGAGAGGAGTCCCGGGGAACGCTCGACGGCGTGGACCTGCTTCACGTTCCGCAGGATAGGGATGCTGAAGAGCCCCCACCAGAAGACGACGATGAGGATCGCGAGCCGTGCGGAGAGCTCTCCGCTGATGTTGATCTGCTTCCCGAACATGACGAGGAGGATCGCGAGGACGAAGGGGATCGTGCTGCCGCCGATGTAGCCGAAGCCGTAGCCGTAGGTCGAGACCCGGTCCATGCGGTCGGGCGTGGTCACGTCCGTGAGGAAGGAATCGTAGAAGAGGTTCGCGGCCATGAAGCCGAAGTACGAGAAGATGTAGCCGATCAGCATGAGCTGCCAGCTCTGCGCGAACACGATCAGCGCGGTCGCCGAGAGGCCCA
>CAIXGU010000287.1 GCA_903919045.1 uncultured Eubacteriales bacterium
CCTCGGCCCCGACTACGCCGCGACGGGCCCGCTGCTCGCGGAGCCACGGCCGACGCTCCATTTCGCCGGGCAGCTGACCGGCGTCGAGGGGTACGTCGAATCGGCCTCGTCCGGCCTCGTGGCCGGCATCGCGCTCGCCCGGCGCCTCCGCGGGGAGCCGCCGCTCGATGTCCCGCCGACGACCGCGATCGGCGCCCTCGCGGCCTACGTCTCCGATCCGCGCGTCCGCGGCTTCTCTCCGATGAACGCGAATTTCGGGCTGATCCGCGCCCCCGAGGGACGCTTCCGCAAGAAGGAAGACCGGAACCGCGCCGCCGCGGAGGCGTCGCTCGCGGCAATCGGCGCCCTCGCGCGCTTCCTTCCTCCTATCGCGCCTTCCGGGGTTGCGCTATAATCGGAGAACATGCGGCGGTCCCGCCGCCAGAGGAGGTCCCTCCATGCCCGGCATCTTCGGCCTGTTCGACTACACCAAGGAAGGCCCCGGCGTCTACGCCAACGAGCCCCCCAAGGGCCCCTTCCGCCTGTTCTTCGAGATCCTGTTCCGGAAGTTCTGGAAGATCATCACGATCAACCTGATGTACCTGGCCTTCTCGCTGCCCGCGCTCGCGCTCGGGCTGCTCCTGGCGCCGCTCCTCCTTCAGTACCTCCTGCCCGGCCTCAACGAAGCCAGCCTGAAGCAGCTGATCCTGGATTCCGCCGGTTCGCTCACGACCGAGGAGCTCGCGCAGGCGGTCAGCTTCTACCAGATCATCGGCTACGCCTTCGTCTCGCTCTTCATCGTCGGCATGGGCTACGTCGCGGTCGGTCCCGTGCTCGCGGGCACGACCTACCTGCTCCGCAACTATGCCCGCGAGGAGCACGCCTTCGTCTGGATGGACTTCAAGGAGAGCGTCCGCACGAACTGGAAGCAGTCGCTCGTCGTGTGCCTCCTGTCCCTCGTCCTGCTGGTCGTGCTCGTGTTCGACTACGGGTTCTTCGGCGCGCAGGAAAGCGCGATCCTCCAGGGGCTGCTGACGGGCCTCATCATCGTCCTCGGCATCGTGCTGTCGATCATGCTGATGTACGTCTACCCCCTGATGGTCACGTTCCAGCTCCCGCTGAAGAAGATCCTGCGGAACGCCCTGCTGCTCACGCTCGCCCGCTTCCTGCCCAACCTGGGGATCCTGGTCCTGAACGCGTTCCTCCTCGTCGGGATCCCCTTCCTCGTGCTGCTCGTCTATCCGCAGGGGTCCGCGATCATCTCGCTGGTCTGGTTCGGCTTCCTCGGGTTCGGCCTGACCCAGTTCCTCACGAACTTCTATGTATACCGCCAGTTCAAGAAGTACATGATCAAGCCCGAATCGGCGCCCGCCGCGGCCGAGACGTCCAGCGAGGGACCGGCCGGCACCTGACGCGCTGGCCGCCACGGCATGAAGGCAGAAGGACCGCCGCGCGGCGGTCCTTCTGCCTTTCCTCGGGTACATCGGTCTAATCCGGCCGCACCCGGCGTCAGGCGGAGGCGACGACATCCTTCATGGCGTAGAGCCCGGGCGCCTTGCCGGCCAGATAGCGGGCCGCCTTCAGGGCGCCGTGCGCGAAGACCTCGCGCGACAGGGCG
>CAIXGU010000288.1 GCA_903919045.1 uncultured Eubacteriales bacterium
CTATGATGGTCTCCTGACGGGCGCCGCCCGCTTCCACGCCACCCCGGAGGGACGATGCGAGGCTTTCTCCGCAACCGAATCCTGCTGCTCGTGCTGGCCACGCTCGCGCTCGTGACCCTGCTCCTCTTCTCGTCGATCCCGGGGAGCCCGGTCCAGTTCCTCAGCACCCCGGTCACGATCGTCCTCCAGCCGGTGAAGGACTTCCTCGCCGGGAGCTGGGACGCCGTCTCCGGCCTGTCCCGCTCGGTGTTCGACGCCGAGGCCGTCCGCCGCGAGAACGCGGAGCTGCGCACCCGCATCGCGGCGCTCGAGGACGACGTCCGCCGCCTCGAGGAGGCCGGACGCTCCTGGGAGAGGCTCAAGGAGGCCTTCGCGATCAAGGAGGCCTTCTCCGATTACGATATCGTCGGCTGCCAGGTGGCTTCGCGCTCCGTCGGCGCGTGGTTCGACCTGTTCCGCATCGACGCGGGGAGCCGCGACGGGCTCGGGATGACCGAGACGAGCTCCTATCCGGTCGTCGATCCCGCGATGGCCCTCGTGGGGCGGATCGAGTCGTCCGACCTCGCGAGCGCCAAGGTCCTGCCAATCCTGCACCAGGGCAGCGTGGTCGACGGGCGGATCGACCGGGCCGGGAGCTATCCGGTGCGCGTGCGGGGCGACCTCTCGCTGCAGGCGTCCGGCCTGTGCCTCGTGGACCGGATCCCGGAAGGGGCGACGATCGAGCCGGGCGACCGGATCCTGACCTCGGGCGAGGGCGGCCTCTATCCCGCCGGCCTCCGGATCGGGACGATCGTGTCGGTCGACGACGCCGCCGGCGGCGGGGAGCGGACCGCGACCCTCCGGCCGTACGCCGCCTTCGACGCCCTCGACTATCTCTTCGTCCTCAAGGAGAAGGCGTCCTGATGCAGGTGCCGGATCGCGTCCGCGCCGTCCTCTTCTACTTCATCGCCGGGTGCGCCGCCGCGCTGCTGCAGGTCTCCCTGCCGGACCGGACGCTCGGGCTCGCGGCGAAGCCGGACTTCCTGCTCGTCCTCCCGATCCTCGCCGGGTTCCTCTTCGGCCCGGTCGAGGGCGCCTGCGCCGGGGCCTTCTGCGGGTTCCTCGCCGATTCCTTCTCCGGCGCGACGATCGGCGGAGGGGTGCTCGTCGGGCTCTACGCCGGCCTCCTGTCGGCCTTCCTGTTCCGCCGCCTTTTCCGGAAGGGGCTGCTGTCCGCCCTGCTGCAGGTCGCCGTGGTCGGCGGCGCCGCCTACGTCCTCGTCGAGGCGGCCGGGCTCGTCTTCTTCGGGCCGGGCTCGCTGACCGCCGCCGCCTGGGCCGCCGCCTTCCTGGGCCGCGCCCTGCCGCTCCGGCTGGCCCTCGACGCGGCCGCCGCCGTCCCGCTCTTCCTGCTGCTCCGCTATGCCGGACCGCACCGCCGCCCCACGAAGCGGATCGGCTCCGAGGAAGCCGCGCGGGGGCTCCGCGCATGAAGGACGCCGCGCGCACCCCGCTTCCGGTCCGGGCCGGCCGGATCCTGCACGACCGCTTCGCGCTGCTCGGCATCGTCTTCACGCTCTGCGGCGCCGTGATCCTCGGGACGACGGTCTCCCTCCAGGTCACGCCCGCCGCGGGCTCCGAGATCGGCGGCACCGCCGGCACCTCGCGGAACCGGGTCGTGCAGGCCGTCCGCGGCGACATCTACGACCGGAGCGGCGCCCCGCTCGCCGTGAGCGTGACGATCCACGACCTCTCCGTCGCGGCCGCGGGTCTCGACGACGCGGCGCTCAACGCGATGCTGCTCGACCTCGCGAAGACGCTCGAGGCCCGCGGGGAGACGTACGACGACACGCTCGGGGAGCATTTCGCGGTCGCGCCGGCGCGCTTCAC
>CAIXGU010000289.1 GCA_903919045.1 uncultured Eubacteriales bacterium
CCGGTTATCGAGGTCCGGCCCGCCGACTTCAGCTGCCTCGACGGGATCTCCTGCGGGGCGGTGGAGCAATGGGCCTTCGCCGTCGACGGGATGCGGGCTCAGCTCTTCTTCCCGCAGACGTTCTTCTCCGCGAGCGACGTGGTCAGGACGGTCTTCCTGGTCGACGCGAAGTCCCTCGACCGTTCTCGGGCGATCTTCCGCGGGATCCCGGGCCACAGCGGGAGGATCTGGGAGTACGCCCCCGGGTGGTCGTGCGAGGCGTTGCTGCGCACGTGCCTCCTGCGAACGGTCTGACGCGCTGCCACCTGCTGGACGACGAGCAGTCCGCGCGGTTGCCCGAGACCATCCGCGGCGGCGTCGCCGGCACGGCCGGCCGGATCCGCACCGGCTCGACCGCCGGCGCGTCCTTCGGCGTGCGCACAGGGGGCTGGTACCGGAACAGGGGGACGCGCCGCCCCCTGCTATGCTGCCGCCATGACGCGGTCCGACGAGCTGGTCGTCTTTCTCCCGAGCGGTCGGGTGGAGCCGCCCGCAGACGCCTACGGCCGGCTGGTCGCCAACGCCGGCGTGTTGCGGGCGCTGGCGCGCCTCGGAGGGTACCGCGCCCTGCACGTCCAGACCCTCGAGGCGACACCGGTCGACCGGCTCGCGGGCGAGCTGCTCGGCCCCCCCGGGATCGGGGGCAGCACGGGCGGCGAGCTCCCGCGACTGACGACGGGCTCGCCCCTCGCGACCGCGGCGCCCTCCCGCGCCGGAATGCTGCTGTCCGTCCAGCCGTATCTCTCGGAGCTGGCCTGGGCCAGGCGGCATGCGGCGAAGGATGGCGCCTACAGCATCGCGGGCACCGTCTTCGCGTTCGCCTCGGCGTCGCACCGCGAGCAGATGATGGGCTCCGCGCTCGCGCCGCTGCACGAGTGGGACGCCCTGATCTGCTCGTCGCCGGCGCTGGAGGAGGTCGTCCGGCGCACGTTCGACACCTGGGAGGACTACCTGCGGGAGCGCTTCGGCGCCGCAGGCGCCCCGGCGCCCGTTCGGCTGCCGCGGCCGCAACTGCCGGTCGTCCCTTTCGGCGTCGACGCGGAGACCGTGGGCGCGCAGGCGGACGACCCCGAAGCCCGGGCGGCGTTCCGGAGCGCCTACGGTATCCCGGACGCCGACGTCGTCGTCTACTCCCTGGCGCGGCTCTCGTTCTACGACAAGGCCTTCCCGCAGGCCATGTTCAGGGCGGTCGAGGCGGCGCAGCGCGGCACCGGCATCACGGTGCACTTCGTCCTGGCGGGGTGGTTCCCGGGGGGCGAGAAGGACCGCGTCCGCTATGAAGAGGCCGCCCGCCGCTACGCGCCGGGCGTGGACGTGCTCTTCGTGGACGGCAACGACGCCTCGGTCGTGGCGCATTGCTGGGCGGCGGCGGATGTGTTCCTGCTGCTCTCCGACACCATCCTCGAGACCTTCGGCCAGGCTCTCGTGGAAGCCATGGCCGCCGGCTTGCCGCTCGTGGTCAGCGACTGGGACGGCTACCGCTCGATCGCCCGTCACGGGGTGGACGGATTCCTCGTGCCGACGCTCGGCGCGCCGGCCGGGCCGCTCGGCGAGACCCTGGCGCTCCTCGAGTCCTTCGCGATGGCGAACTACCCCCAATACGCGGGTACGGTGGCCCAGCACACGGCGGTCCACAGCGGTCGTGCCGCGGAGGCGTTGGGCCGCCTGCTGGCGGCCCCGGAGCTCCGCGCCTCCATGGGGGCGGCCGGCCGCAGGCGAGCCGCAGGGACGTTCTCGTGGCCGGTGATCGTCCGCCGGTACAAGGAGCTCTTCGCCGAGCTGACCGCGCGGCGTCTGAGCGCCGGCGCCGCACTCTCGTCCGTCCGTCCGTCCGGCTCGGTACACAGGATGGAGCCGCTCAGGAACGACCCCTTCGCGGACTTCCGGGGTCACCCCAGCGCGGTGCTGGACGACTCCACGCGGGTCCGCCTGACGGCGCCTATGGAAGGGAGCGACGCCGACCTCGACGGGGCCTGCGCGCTGGACCGGCTGTTCCCGGGGGTCCGCGGCACCCGGGAGGAGGCCGAGCGGGTGGTGGAAGCGCTCCGCGAGGCCGGCTCGTCTTCGGTGCAGGACGTGCTGCAGGACGTCCCCCCGCGCAGGCGACCGTTCGTGCGCATGACGCTCATGTGGCTGGCCAAGGCGGGTGTCGTGGACTGGCTCCCGCCCGGCGATGGGAGCTAGCGGAGCGGGAAGTCGACGAAGTTCGTCCAGTCGCGCGCGTCATCGCCGCTGCGACTCGCGGCGAAGAGATCGGGGCGCCCGCGACCCAGAGGTTCAGAACTTCGTTCGATTGTCGAGGGTACCGAGAGCAGACTCGGCGTGAAATGGCCTTCGAAACAGTGTAGTGTTCGGCGAGGCGATTCGTCGCAGACGGGCCGCCTCGCCGCCGTCAACGTCGTCCGGGGGTCATCATGGCAGAGGCCAGCAGGGAGATCGGCGCCGGCCGCGTCGCCTTCCTCGCCGAGGAGCAGAAGCAGCGCATCTACGAGACCGCCCTCGGGATCCTCGAGAGCATCGGTATGGTCGTGCTCCACGAGGAGGGCGAGCAGGTCATGC
>CAIXGU010000290.1 GCA_903919045.1 uncultured Eubacteriales bacterium
CGCTTCAGGTCGATGTGGAAGTGGCCCGTGTGGGAGACCGCCTGCGCGCGGTTCAGGTCGCGCTCGCTCTTGCGGAGCGCCTCGACGAGCTCGGTGCGGTCGCAGTTGAGGAAGGCCATCCCGGCCTGGTCGGCGAGCTCGCACCCGAGCGAGATCTCATCCGGCGTCCAGGCGTGCGGACTGCCCGCGTAGGCGAACGTGATCATGCCGCGCAGGGCGCCGGACGTGCGGATCAGGCAGGCGAGCATCGCACGCAGGTCGTTGCGGAGCATCCCCGCATCCTGCAGCCCGGGCGGCGCGTCCGGATCCAGCACGTCCTCGAACGCGACGTATCGCCCCGTGCGGGCCTCCGGCGTGAGGAACGCCGCGGTCCGCCGCATGCCGTCCTCGAACGTCCCCGCGTCCACGACGGACATGGAGATGCACACGAAGCCGTCCCGGTCCGGCTCGTACTCCCAGAGGCCGACGCGCGTGCAGCCGCACGCCGTCCCGATCGCGCCGGTCGCGAGCCTTGCGTAGTTCCGGAAATCGCGCCCGCCCTCGACGGACAGCGACGCGACGTCCGCGACCAGGCGGGCGTCGACCTCCAGCCGGCGCTGGCGCGCCTCGGCCTCCCGCTCGCGCGCGAGCGCATCGGACACGTCCTGCCAGACGGCGCTGACGAAGGTGCGGCCCCGGTGCTGGACGGGCGTCAGCGTGACGCGCGCATCCTGGAGCGTCCCGTCCTTGCGCCGATGCTTCGTCTGGAAGGAGGAAGACCGCTGCTCGGCCACGGCGGCGATGTTCGCGTCGATGACCGCCTGCGAGTGCTCGGCCTGGAAGTCCTTCGGCGTCATCCGCGCGAATTCCTCGCGGGTGTAGCCGAGCCCTTCGAACGCAGCGTCGTTGAAATCCACGAAATGTTCGTCGGCGGGGTCGATGAGCGCGATCGCGTCCGTCACGTGGGCGAACATCAGGTCGACGAGGTCCTTCCGCTCGCGCGCGAGCTCCTCCGTGCGCCGCCGGTCGATGTACTCGGCGAGGCGCAGGGCGACGCGCTCGAGGAGGTTGCGCTCCTCGAAGAAGAACGGGCCCTCGTCGTCCGCCGGCTTCTCCTCGAGGTAGGCCACCGTGACGCGCACGATCCCGCCGTCGGCCAGCGCGTGCTCCGCCGTAAGCATCCACGGCGTCTCCGCGAAGCCCGGGCCGTCGAACCGCGCGTCGCCGACCTCGACCCGCACGACCGCGGCCTCGGGGAACTGCAGGCCGTCGGCCAGGATCCCGAAGAGGGAGGGGACGATCTCACGGACGGGGCGCGACGTGTCCTCGGTCAGCGTGTGCACCGCCTGCAGGCACTGGCGCTCCTTGAGGCGCTCGCGCAGCAGGTGCTCCTCCTGCTCGAGCCGGAGGAAGGCGTCCTTCGCGAGCGAGATGTCGTTGATCGCGACGAGGACGCAGCGCTCGCCCTCGAAGTCGCAGAACGACGCGGACAGCAGCGCCCAGTAGGGCCGCCGCTCGTAGTCCAGCGCGCGGAGCTCGAAGTCGTAGACGAAGCCCTGCCGCTGCAGGAGCGCGTAGAAGCGATCCCGGTCGGCGGCGCTCTCGTAGAAGTCGACCGCCGCGTCGCCGATCCCCTTCTGCCCGCCGACCCCGAACTTCTCGTTGGAGCGGCGGTTCGCGTAGCGGAACCTTCCGTCCGAGGCGCCGACGATCAGGATCGGGAAGGGGGCCGCCTCGATCAGCTCGCGGTAGCGCTTCTCCTCCGCCTCGAGCGTGGCGATCAGGTTCTGCAGGTGCGTGACGTCGACGAGCGAGGCGAGGATCGACGGCTCGCCGTCGTACTGGATCGTGGACAGCGAGATCTGCGCCGTGAAGGGGCGTCCCCCGGCGTCCTTCATGTCGAGCAGGAAGTCGGTCACGCGGCCCTCTTCCGTGAGCCTCCGGACCATCCCCTCGCGGTCCTCCGGACGCTGGTAGAACTCCTGCATCCGGTGCGGGGACGACAGGTCGGGTACCTTCAGCATCTGCCGCCCGTGCGTGTTGAGGTACTTCAGCGCGCCGTCGGCGAGACCCGAGACGACGACCGGGAACGGCGCCCCGTCGAGGAGCTCGCGGTAGCGGCGCTCCTCGAGCGCCAGGCGGTCGACGAGCGCCTGCAGGGGCGTGATGTCGCTGAGCGCGATCAGGAGGCACGGGTCCCCGTCGTACTCCAGCGGCGACATCGAGTACTGGACGGTCAGCGTGTGTCCGCCGGCGCCGATCAGCTCGATCGACTTGTTCTGGATCGTGCCTTCGCGCTTGAGCTGCGCGAGAATGGCCGGCCGCTCCTCCGGGTGGCGGAACACCTCGGCCGCGCGGTGCTCGGATCCTTCCGCGAATCCGAAGAGATCCATCGCGGGCCGGTTCGTGAAGACCATGACGCCGTCGGAGACGCGGGAGATCACCACGGGGAACGGCGTGACCTCGATCACCGTCCGGAACCGGCGCTCCTCCTTCTGGAGGGCGGCCAGCGTGTCCTGCAGGACCGTGACGTCGCTGAGCGCGGAGATCATCGCGGGCTGGCCGTCGTAGGGGACGACCGAGACCGAGACGAGCACGGAGATGCGGTGCCCGTCCTTGCCCTTCAGCTCGAGCGGATAGCCCGAAAGGCGCCCCTCCGCCTTCAGCTTCGCGCGGAAGGCGTCCCGCTGCGCCGCATCCATGAACATGCCCATGCCCGAGACCTGCGGGGCGTCCTCCTTGTCGAACCCGAAGAGGAGGCGCGACGGCTCGTTGCCGTAGAGCAGCCGACCGTCGGCGAGGCTCGTGATGATCACCGGGAAGGGCGAATTCTCGACGATCGACCGGAACCGCTTCTCGCTGTCCTCGA
>CAIXGU010000291.1 GCA_903919045.1 uncultured Eubacteriales bacterium
TCCCGACGCCTGCCTTGAGGCCCCACGTATCGATGGCCCACGAGGCGGGGAACCAGACGAGGATGTAGTCGATCATGAAGACCATCGACAGCAGCCCGATGGTGAACTCGGTCTGGCCGTAGAAGCCGGCGGCGAGGCGCGTGACCGGAGCGAAGGTGATCCAGGTGAGCTGCTGGGCGGCCATCACGAGCATGAAGGCGCCGAGCACGATCCAGCGGTAGGGGGAGGGCTTCGGCGCGGAGACGGACGGTTCGGCCATCCTCGGGTCCTCCTGTCGGGGCGGCGGAAGCGGCGTCCGCGGCGGCCGCGGGCCGTCCGGACGATGCTCCGAGCATACTCCGTCCGGGCGGGAATGGGAAGACGGTTTGGAAATCAAAGGAATAGGGGCTCCGCCGACAGGCGGAGCCCCTATTCGCAAATCGTGAATCCTGCGACCCATGAGCGTCGCAGGCGCCGGGCGTCCTTGCGCCGCGTGCGCTTCCTACTTCGCCGGCTTCTCGGCGGGCTTCTCGATCGGCAGCACGCCGGCCATCTCGCCGACCACGTTGATCAGCTGCGTGTTGCTCGGCACGACGATCTTCGCGTTGCCCTGCAGCGCGGTCTCGACGGCCTGCAGGCGGCGGAGCAGCTGGGCGTTGCCGACGAAGTAGGTGTTCGCGGCCTCGTTGACGAGCTGGATCGCCTGCGCTTCGCCTTCGGCCTGCAGGATCTTGGCCTGCTTGATGCCCTCGGCCTTCTTGATCTCGGAACGCTTCACGCCGTCGGCCTGGGTCTCCTGCGCGGTCGCGAAGTCGATCGCGGCGATCTTCTCGTTCTCGGCCTTGACGACCTTGTTCATCGTCGCCTGGACGTCCTCCGGCGGGTCGATCTCCTTCAGCTCGGTGCGCACGATCGAGATGCCCCACTTGCTCGTCTCCTCGCGGAGCGTCTGGTGGAGGTCCGTGTTGATGCGCCCGCGCTCGCTGTTGGCGGACTTGAGGGTCAGCGTGCCGATGATGTTGCGGAGGGTGGTGCGGGCGAGGTTGACGATCTGGTACTGGTAGTTGTTCACGTTGTAGACGGAGTTCTTGACGCTTTCCTCGTCCGCGTTCACGCGGAAGTAGATCTGCGCGTCGACCGTGGCGTTCAGGTTGTCGTTCGTGATGATCACCTGCGGCTCGGCGTTGAACATCTGCTCGGTGACGTTCACGAGGTACAGCTTCTGGATCGCGGGGACGATCCAGTGGAAGCCGGGCTCCGCGAAATGGGTGTACTTGCCGAGGGTCTCGATCAAGCCGCGGTGGGTCGGACGGACGATCCGGATGCCGGACATGAACCAGATGAACACGACGATGAGGAGGGGGATGAACCACAGAAGCCAGCCCATGGAAGAGTCTCTCCTTTCGGATGCGCCGCGAAGCGCGTTCCCTTGTCCCTCCATTGTACGCCTTTTCGACGCAGCGGAATGCTATCCTTGGGGCATGGCACGCGCATCCTCCCTGAAGACGCTCCTCCTGACGCTCGCGGTCGTCGCCGCGCTGCTCGCCGTCTCCGCCGCCGCCGGACTCGCGACGCTGATCGCCCCCGCGCCGTCGCCGACCCCGACCCCCGCGTCGGTCGCGACCGCGACGCCCGGCGCCGACGCGACCGGCGCGCCGTCGCAGGCGCCGATCGACCGCCTCGAGGTCCGGTTCCTCGACGTCGGACAGGCCGACGCGATCCTCGTGCGGATCGGCGACCACGCGATGCTGATCGACGGCGGCAACAACGACGACGCGCGCGGCCTCGTGGCCTATCTGCAGGAACGGGGCATCGCCCGCCTCGACGCCGTGGTCGGGACGCACCCGCACGAGGACCACATCGGCGGCCTCGACGCGGTCCTCGCCGCGATTCCGGTCGGGCGCATCTACCTGCCCCGGGCGTCCGCGAACACCGTGACCTACGAGGACCTGCTCCTCGCGATCGCGACGAAAGGGATCCCCGCGACGAATCCGCGGCCCGGCGATTCCTTCGCGCTTGGAGACGCACGGGTCACCGTCCTCGCGCCGTCCGCGACGGCCGTGCCCGAGGGGAACGACGCATCCCTCGTCCTCCGGCTGGACTACGGTGCCCGCTCGTTCCTCTTCACCGGCGACGCGGAGGCCGCGACCGAGGCGGAGATGCGGACCGCCGGCCTCCTGCGGGAGGCCGACGTCCTCAAGGTGGCGCACCACGGCTCGACCTCGTCCTCGACGCCGGAGTTCCTCGCGGCCGTCGCGCCCCGCCTCGCCGTGATCTCCGTCGGCGAGGGCAACGACTACGGCCACCCCGCGCAGCGGACGCTCGACGCCCTCGCCGCGGTCGAGGCGACGGTGTACCGGACGGACCGGGACGGCACGGTCCTCGTCACGACCGACGGGACGGACCTCGCGACGTCCTTCGAAACGACGGCGATCGACGGGAGCGGACGATGACGGACGGGAAGGGGCTCTGGATCGTGGACCGGTTCGAAGGAGAGGTCGCCGTGCTCCAGGAGACGGCGACGAAGGCGATGCGCAACGTGCCCCGCAGCGACCTGCCGGACGGCACGCGCGAAGGAAGCGCGCTTCGGCTCCGCGACGGGGACTGGGTGCCGGACGCGGACGCGGAGCGCGAACGCGCCGAGCGCATCCGCCGGCTCATGGACGGGCTGTTCGGGCCGTAGCGGCCTTCGCGTTCTAGGACTCGCCGCGCTCGGCGAGCTTCTTCAGGATCTCCTGGTGCTCCTTGCGGCCGATGCGGTACTTCCGCAGGACGATCACGGACGAGCAGATCAGGACCGGTGCGACGAGACCCATGATCAGGCGAATCATGAAGACCGCGCTGTCGGGCTGCGCCGTCGGGACGACGCCGCTGTCGGAGACCTCGCGGTACCCGCTCCACTGCAGGGCGGCGGAGGCGAGCAGGATCGCGACCGCGCGGCCGGCCTTGAACATGAAGTTCAGCGCTCCGTAGTAGGTGCCTTCGGAGTGGATGCCGGTCTGCAGGCGGCACATGTCGACCGCCTCGGGCATGATCGCGTTGGGCATGACGTGCGCCGCGGCGAGGCCGACGCCGATCACGAGGACGAGCGGCCAGAGCGCGCTGACCTGCATCCCCGCGACGGTGAACCAGGTCGCCTTGAGCCACTCGGCCGGAAGGAGCAGGAAGAACAGCACGCCGCCGAAGATCAGCGTGCCGACGACGTTCGCGACCTTCTTGTCGTACTTCGCGCTGACCGTGACCCAGAGCGGGATCGCGAGCGCCGCGACGACGAACATGCCTCCGGCGATCAGGTCGAAGGAGCCTTCCATGTGCAGGTAGTATTTGAAGTAGTACATCATGTAGGCCATGATGATGCCGATCGTCGCCCAGATCAGGAAGTAGAAGCCGAGGATGCGGCGGAACGTCGCGTCCTTGAGGATCAGGCCCATCGACTTGAGGAACGGCTCGTGCTTGCGCTCCACGTCGACGTCCTCGCGGAAGGCGACGACGGGGAAGAACGGGAACGCGATGAACGAGATGCCGAAGATCAGCCCGACGAGCGGGTAGCCGATGCGCTTGGCGGCCGTGACGGCCTGGTTCACGGTGTCGATGAAGCCGGCGGGCAGGGCGCCGGAGGCGACCGCGGCGTTCACCCGGTCGAGAACGTCCTGGGTGAAGGAGCCGTTCGCCGAGGTGAGGCCGCCGCGCATGATGTCGATCATCCCCTGCGGGAGGAGGCCGGACTTCACGGCGCTGTCGACGGCGACGTGGAGGTCCGTCGGGAAGACGACGGGGACCGCGCCGACGATCATCATCGGGACCACGGTCGAGACGAGGCCGGTGACGATCGAGAAGAGCATGCGCCAGGCGACCAGCGAGGTGCGCTCGTCGTAGTTCTGCGAGACCTCGTTGCCGAGGGCCTGGAAGGGGACGGCGAAGAACGTGCTGCAGGTGTCGTAGACCAGGTAGAGGAAGATCGCGAGCGCGACCTTGACGGCGTCGGACGCCGTGGCGGGGATGCGCCAGATGAAGATGTAGGAGGCGCCGAGCGGGACGGCCGACAGCAGCATGAAGATGCGCCGCCGCCCGAAGCGGGACTTCGACCGGTCGGAGATGTAGCCGACGAGCGGGTCGTTGATCGCGTCCCAGATGCGGCCGATCAGCAGGACGAGTCCGCCGAGCAGCGGCTTCAGGCCGAGGACGTCGGTGAAGTAGAACAGCAGGAAGAGGTCGATGATCGTCCCCGACATGCTGTTCGTCGAATCGCCGGCGCCGTAGAAGACCTTCTGCCAGAGCTTCAGCCGCGGGGCGCCGAGCTGCGCCGTGCCGTCGCGGTCGATGGGCCTTCCGATCGCCTCGTCCATGGGAGCTCCTTCCTTCCCGCCGCCGACGGCGGGACCCGGAACGGCGGGACGGGGGAAGGCGGACCGGCCGGCCCGCCCTCCCGCGACGACTAGAGGTCGGCGAACGGGTCGGGACGGCCTTCGCTGGACCGGATCAGCAGGCGACCCTGGACGGCCGCGCCGCGCGTGATCTCGAGGACGTCCGCCTTGACGTCGCCGACCACGTGGCCGTTGTCGAGGATCTGCACGCCGCCTTCGATCGAAAGGTCGCCCTTGATGTTGCCGTTGATCTCGGCGGTCTTCGCGCTGAGATTGCCGACCGTGACGGAGCCCTGGCGGACGTACGCCGTCCCCTTCACGCTCACGTCCCCCTTGATCCGGGAGCCGGCCATCTCGATGCCGTTCGCGGCGACGTTGCCCTCGATCCGGCCGGTGACGCGCATGTCGGCCTCGCAGACGATGTCGCCGACGACGGTGCCGGCGACGTCCAGCGCCGAGCTGGTCGTGATCGACCCGACGATCCGCGTGTCCCGGGTGATCACCGTCCGGGCGGACGGGTCGGCCGGCTGCGCCGGCGCCGGCGTCGGGCGGGCGGGCGCCGCCGGCGCTTCCGCCGGCTTGTCGCCGCCGATCTCGTTCAGGGCCTGCATGAAGTTCGATTTCGCGCTCATGGCTCCTCCTTGTGGTGGCTTGACTCCATTGTATCCGAAGACCGTGCGGGAGAGGACCGGCGTTCCGTTCCCCCCCGCGGTCCGTCTCCCTATCCCGGTGCGAACGCGACCGGCAGCACCTCCGCCGTGAGCAGGTCGATGCGGAAGCCCTGCGCATAGAGCCCCTCGATCGCCATCGGCAGGGCCTCCACCGTGCCGACCCGGTTCGACGAATCGTGGAAGAGCACGATCACGCGGCTCTTCCCCTTGGCGGACGCCAGGACGTTCTGCGCGAGGACCAGCGGGTCCTGGTTCGCGGAATTGCCGTCGCCGCTCGCGCAGTTCCAGTCGTAGTAGAAGAACCCGCGCGCGTTCATCTCGGCGCGGATCGCCGCTCCCGTCGCTGCGGCGTGGCCGGTGTTGCTGCCGCCCGGGAAGCGGTAGATCCGCGGCGCGATGCCGGTCGTCCCGAGGATGTAGCGGTAGTTCGCGTCGAATTCCTGCAGGAAGCCCCCGACGGAGGCGTACACCTTCGCGTAGTCGTGCGATGCGGAATGCATGCCGACGACGCTGCCCCGGCGGACGATCTCGCGCAGGTAGCCGTCGTACGTCGAGCCTGCGTGATTCAGCACGAAGAAGGCCGCGTGGAGGTTGTAGCGGTCGAGGATGTCGAGGATCTCGAGCGTGCGGGCGGAAGGTCCGTCGTCGAAGGTGAGGTAGGCCACCTTGCCGGGCGCCGCGGCGAAGGTCGGGAGGGGCTGCAGGAGATCCGGATACAGGACGAGCGGCGTCGGCACCGCGAGGGTGCCGGAAGGAGGCGTCGGGGACGGCAGGTCGCGGGCGTCTTCCGGGAGCGACGTTTCGTCGTCCGGCGGGACCGCGGGCGCTGCGGCGGAGGTCGGCGACGACGACGGAGCTCCGGAGGTCGGGTCCGCCCCCGGGGTCGGCGCCGCGGTGACGCGCGCGGATTCATAGGCCGCGAGGCGGTCGTCGAGACGGGTGATGCGGAGCGAGAGGGAACCGACCTGGACGAAATACAGGGCGAGCATCGCGACCAACGCGAGCATCGACCCCGGAAGGACGAAGAAAAGCGCGAAGCGGATCAGCCTCTTGTAGAAGTCGACGCTACCCCAGACCACGGATTCATCCTCTCGGGCCACGGCATTCCGCCGCCAGGCCTTCCGGATCGGATCGGTTCGCGTCGGCGCTCGGATCGGCTCCGCCGGCACCTATTCTCTCGACTCTACCACATGGCGGAGCGGCCGCAAAGGGGTGGATGCGGGCGCGGGCGCGGTCGATGGACGGATTGCGGCATTCCGCGGGCGAAAGCGGTATCATGGTCGAATAGGGGAGGGGAGCGGTTCCGCATCCGGGACCGACCCCCGCTCCTTCGGGAAGGCGGGCATGGCGAGGGCGAAGGGCACGGTCCGGACGAACGTCGCGTACGCGCTGCTGCAGGCGTTCTACTGGTGCGCGTACTGCGCGTTCTTCTCATTCCTCCCGCCCTATCTCCTCGCGCACGGCTTCCCGCAGGCGACGATCGGCCTCGTGCTGACGATGCTCGCGGCGTTCTCCGCGGTCGTCCCCTTCCTCGTGGGCTATCTCGTCGACTTCCACGTCCCGATCCGGCTCTGCGTATCCGTCGCGCTGGGACTCGCCGTCCCCGCGGCCTTCCTGCTCCGGGCGACCGTCGCGAGCGCTCCGCTCGCCGTGCTCTCGATCGCCCTCCTCGGCATCCTCGAGCGCAGCCAGTCCAGCGTCATCGACAGCTGGGCGGTCAAGCTCCACGCCCGCGGCGTGGACCTGCGCTACGGGACGACCCGCGCCGTCGCCTCCGTCTCGTTCGCGGTCGCCGCGCTGCTCCTCGGCCGGCTCTTCGCGCGCGTCGGCCTCGACGCGCTGTTCATCGTGCATGCCGCCTTCGCGGGGCTGGCCGTCGCGGCCGCGCTCTTCCTGCAGGGCGTGCCGGTCTCCGCCCGCGGCGCCTCCCGGGGCAAGGGACTGGGCTCCACGCTCGCCGCGCTCCTCCGCCTCCCGCGCTACCGCGTGCTCGTCGCCGCCGTCATCCTCGGCTGCGCCGGAACCGTGCCGACCGTCATGTTCCTGCCGATGCGGATCGCCGCCCTGGGCGGGACGAGCGCGGACCTCGGGCTGAGCCTGTTCGTGATGGCGGTCAGCGAGTCGACGTTCCTGCTCCTGCACCGGAGGCTGGCCGGCCGCTTCTCGGCCGAGCGCCTGCTCCTCGTCTCGTTCGGCGCGATGGTCCTCCGCGTCCTCGCCGCCACGTTCGCGCCGTCGATCCCGCTCCTCGTCGCCGCGCACGCCTTCCAGGCGCTCTCCTACGGACTCTATCTGCCGGCGATGCTGCAGTACGTCGGACAGATCGTCGAGACGCGGGTGCTCGCCACCGCCGTCACGCTGACCGTCGCCCTCGGCGAGGGCCTCGGCGGGGTGCTCGGGAACGCCGTCGGCTCGGCCGTCGTCGGCTCCATGGGCGTCCGCGGGGCCTATCTCGTCTTCTCCGCCTGCGCCGTCGCGGCCTTCCTCGTCTTCTCCTTCGGGCAGGCGGCGGTCGTGCGGCGGGAGATCGCGGACGATGCGGGACGGCCCGGAGAGCCGTCGCCGCGCGGCGACGCCCCGCCGGCCGGAGAGGGAGGCGCATGAATCCCGTCGTCTTCTACTTCTCGGGGACCGGCAACACCCGGTACGTCGCCCGATCGATCGCGGCGGGCCTCGTCGGGACGCCGGACGTGCGGTCGATCGAGTCCGTCACGGCCGAGGAGGCCGACGCGCTGATCGACGCGGCTCCGATCGTCGGCTTCGGGTACCCGATCTACGGCTCCGACCTGCCGCAGCCGATGAAGGACTTCCTCTCCGCCCTGGGACCGCACCCGGGGAAGACCGCGTTCGTCTTCTGCACGCAGTGGATGTTCTCGGGAGACGGCGCGCGCGCCGCGACGCGCTACCTGCACCGGACGGGCCTGCGCATCCGGTTCGCCGAGCACTTCCGCATGCCCGACGACGTGAGCGTCACGGCCCTGCGCCTTCCCTACACGAACGACCCGGCGCGGCTCCGTCCGGTGCTCGCGCGCGCCGACCGCCGCGCCGCCGGCTTCGCGGCGCATCTCCGCGGGACGCCCGACTCCTCGCTCCTGCGCCTCCTGCACCCGCGCCGCGGCTTCAACCCCTTCTCCCGCTTCCTCGGCGGGTTCCAGCGCGTGCCGTTCCGCGCGACGTACGAGCGCTGGCGCGACGACATCGCGGTCGACCTCGGACGCTGCACGCGCTGCGGGCTGTGCGTCCGCCTCTGCCCTTCGGGGAACCTGGCCTACGACGCGGCGGCCGACGCGTTCCCGACGCACGGGACGTGCTTTCTCTGCCTGCGCTGCTACGATTTCTGCCCGGCCTCCGCCGTCACCTACATGAAGCGGCCGCACGACCCGCGCCGCGGGGAACCCTATCGCGGCCCGGTCCCCGGCACCCTGTCGGGGCTGCTCGACGACGCGGCCCCGGGAAAAAGGAGGCAGACGCCATGAGCGGATCCTCGCCCGCCCCGATCCTCCGGCTCCCGCTCGGCTTCGTGAACGCCTGGCTCGCGCGCACGGACGGCGGCGGCTTCGTGCTGGTGGACACGGGCACGCCCGGCGACTGGGCGCGGCTGACGGCAGGGCTCGCGGCGGCGGGCTGCACGAAGGAGACCCTGCGGCTCGTCGTGATCACGCACGGCGATTTCGACCACGTCGGATGCGCGAAGCGGCTGCGGTCGGAGTGGGGCGTGCCGGTCGCGGCGCACCGCGGCGACCTCGGGCTCATGGCCCGCGGGGAGTCGCCGGCCCGGCGCGGGGCGACGCCCCTGCTCCGGCTCCTGATGCGCCTCCTGCCGCAGCGGAAGGCGGACCCGGACGCGCCGGGCAGCCCCCTGTTCATGCCGGACCTGCTCCTCGAGGAGGGCCAGCGCCTCGACGCCTACGGCTGGGATGCGACGGTGCTCCACACGCCGGGGCATACGGCGGGCGGAATCGCGATCCTGACCGCGCAGGGCGACCTGCTGGTCGGGGACACGGCGCGGGGCGGCGCCAGGCCGGGCGTCGGGATGCTGGTGCAGGACGCCGACGCCTACGACGCGACGCTCGCGCGGCTCTCGGCGCTGCCGGGCGCGGTCGCGGTCCACCCGGGCCACGGGGACTCGTTCCCGGCCGCGCGCCTGCCGGGCCGCCTTCCGGACGCGGCGCGTCCGAAGCGGAACTGAGAGGGACCGGGGATGGGCGCGGCGAACCGGTTCGACGCCACGGTCCTCGTCGCCGACGACGACGGCGTGCTCCGCGCGCTCCTCCGGGACATCCTCGAGAAGGAGGGCTACGCCGTCCTCGAGGCGGAGGACGGGGCGCAGGCGGTCGACGCCTTCTTCGGGACCCGCCCGGTCGACCTCGTCGTGCTCGACGTCATGATGCCGCGCATGGACGGCTGGGCCGTGCTGGGGACGATCCGGGAGCGCTCCGACGTCCCCGTCCTGATGCTGACGGCGCTCGGCGACGAAGGCCACGAGGTGAAGGGCTTCCGCACCGGCGCCGACGATTACGTCGCGAAGCCGTTCCGCTACGCCGTGTTCCTCGCCCGCGTCCGCGCGCTGCTGAAGCCGGTGCTGAAGGCGCGGAGCGCGGTGACGGCCTCGGGTCGCCTGCGGCTCGACCCCGAGGCGCGGACGGTGACGGCCGACGGCCGCCCGGTGGTCCTCGACGCCAAGGAGTTCGCCCTGCTGGCCCTGCTGATGCGCAGTCCCGGGCGGGTGCTGACCCGGGAGCGGATCCTCGATGCGGTCTGGGGGATGGATTACGGCGGGGACGCCCGGACGATCGACACGCACGTGAAGACGCTGCGTGCGAAGCTCGGCCCCTGCGGCGCCTGCGTCGCGACCGTGCGCGGCGCGGGCTACCGGTTCGAGGAGGCGGGGACATGACCGTCCGCACGAAGCTGACCCTGTTCTTCGTCGGGTTCCTCGCCGCCGTCGTCGGCGTCGGGATGGGCCTGAACGCGCTCTTCCTCCTCCGCTACTACGAGGCCGAGCAGCGGTCGGCCTTCGCCGCCACCGCGGAGCGCATCGCGGAGACCTATGCCGCGGATCCGGCGGGCGTCCTCGACCTGATGGACGAGATCGACCGTCAGGACGGCATCGGCGTCACGCTGGCCGATGCGGACTTCGCGATCGTCGCGAGCTCCTTCCATCTGAAGAGCGGCGCCGACCTCGACACGCTCGCGAACGGCATCCGGTCGCTGCTGACCGAGAAGCCGGCGCCGAAGCCGGGCACCGACTACTACCGGTCCCTGTCGGACCCGGGCGGCGGCGCTCCGCGGCTCGTATACGTGCTCCGCCTCGACGACGGCAGCTACCTGATCCTGCAGCGCGCCCTGAAGGGGGTCCAGGACAGCGTGGCCGTGGCGAACCGCTTCTACCTCTGGACGGGGCTGGCGCTGCTGCTCGCCGGCGGAGCCGTCGTGCTGGTCGCCGCGCAGCGGGCGGCGCGGCCGATCCGCGAGATGAGCGAGGTCGCCGAGGGCATGAGCCGCCTCGACTTCAGCCGGCGCGTCGGCACGGACCGCAAGGACGAGA
>CAIXGU010000292.1 GCA_903919045.1 uncultured Eubacteriales bacterium
CGGTCGCAGAGGTGTAAGATGGGAGGTGCTACGAAAGGGGGGTTCGCCGCCATGCCGGACAACGGGACCGCACGGTATGAGGTCGCCCAGGACCACACCCAGGAGACGCGCGAGATCCTCACGCAGGTGCTCGCCGCCCTTCGCGAGAAGGGATACAACCCGGTGAACCAGATCGTCGGGTACTTCCTGTCGGGCGACCCGACCTACATCACCAACCACAACGGGGCCCGCGGGATCATCCGCCGCCTCGAGCGCGACGAGCTGCTCGAGGTGATCCTCAAGGAGTACCTGGGCCGACTCTGATGGAACGACGACCGCTCGGCCGGACCGGGATCCCGGTGCCGCGCCTGTGCTACGGCACCTTGCCGCTCGGACCGCTGCAGGCGGGGCTTCCCCCGGAGGAGGGGGGAGCCCTTCTCGCGTATGCGATGGACCGCGGCGTCGACTTCCTGGACACCGCCGAGCTCTACGGCACCTACGCCCACGTCCGCGCCGCCGTGCGGCTCGCGGGGCGCGCGCCGCTCGTCTGCACGAAGAGCTACGCGTGGGACCGCGGCGGGATGGCCGAGAGCGTCGACAAGGCGCGCCGGGAGACCGGGCTCGACGTCCTCGACGTCTTCCTGCTGCACGAGCAGGAGACCCCGCTGACCCTGCTGGGCCACGCGCAGGCGTTCGAATACCTGCTCGAATGCCGCGCGAAGGGCCTCGTGCGCGCCGTGGGCTTCTCCACGCACGCCGCCGCGCCCGTCGAGGCCGCCGTCGCCGCGAAGCGGGGAGGCGTCGCGGAGGATGCGGACGACCCCTGGCAGGGACTGGGCTGCGGCCCCTACGCCGAGGCCGACGTGATCCACCCGATCCTCAACCGCGCCGGGCTCGGCCTGATCGACGGCCCGCCGGAGCGGATGCTCCGCGCCGCCGCGGCCGCGCGCGCCGAAGGCATCGGGATCCTCGGGATGAAGATGCTCGGCGGCGGGAACCTGCTGCCGACCCTGCGCGAGGAGGCGGCCTGGGCCCTCGCCCTGCCCTTCGTCGACGCCTTCGCCGTCGGGATGCAGACGCGCGCCGAGATCGACATGGACGTCGCCCTGATCGAGGGCCGGCCCGTGCCGGAGGAGGCCGCGCGGGCGGCCGCGGCGCGGGAGAAGCGGCTCTGGATCCACGACTGGTGCACGGGCTGCGGCGCGTGCGTGGAGCGCTGCACCCGCGGGGCGCTCGCGATGGGCGAGGACGGGAAGTCGCGCGTCGACCGGTCGAAGTGCGTGCTCTGCGGCTACTGCGCGGCGGCGTGCCGCGACTTCGCGATCAAGGTGGTGTGAAGGATGGGCCAGCGGACGAGGATCATGGCGGTGGACCCCGGCGAGCGGCGCATCGGCATCGCGCTCAGCGACCCGCTGGGGACGATCGCGAACCCGCTCGAGACGATCAAGTGGAACGGCGAGGACCGGACGAAGGCGGACGCCCGCATCGCGGCGCTCGTGGAGGAGCACGGCGTGGCCGAGCTCGTCGTCGGGCTGCCGCGCCGCACGGACGGGCGCCCGGGTTCGGGCGAGGAGCGTTCGCGAACGTTCGCCGAGGAGATGGCCCGCCGTCTCCCCATTCCGGTGACGCTGCTCGACGAGCGCTACACGTCGGTCATCGCGGGGCGCATCCTGCGCGAGACCGGCGCACGGACGGACCGGCGCGAGGGCGCCGTCGACCGGATGGCGGCCGCCGTCCTGCTCCAGGACTACCTCGAGAGCAAGCGCCGCTGACCCGTCTCTCCCTCGTATCCGGAGGCGGAAAGGGATGGTATAATCATCCGGGCGACACGGATGCCGCCCGATTTTCAAGGAGGAACCCATGAGCTTCCACGACGACAAGGACAAGGCGAAGACCCAGGGCTGCTGCTCGGACGAGGGCTGCGGCTGCTCGGACGACGCCTGCGGCTGCGACGACGAAGGCTGCGATTGCGGCCACGACCACGGCCACGAGGGCCACGACCACGAGCACGCGCGCATCGTGATGACCGACACCGAGACCGGCAAGGAATACGCCTTCCAGGTCGAGGACATGTTCGATTTCGAGGACAACCGCTACTTCGTGCTCGTCACCGAGGACAGCGAGGAGCCGGAGCTCGTGATCACCAAGGTGATCGAGATGGAGGACGGGTCCGAAGGGCTCGTCAGCCTCGACGAGGACGAGTCCGAGCGCGTGTACGCCGAGTACGACCGCCTCTGCGACGAGGCCGAGGAAGACGACGGCGACGATGAAGACGGGCAAGACCCTCAGGCATGACCTGAGCCCCCTGCGCCGCAAGACGGGAATGTCCGGGGACGACGAGCTCGCCGTCCTCGTGGACACCTGGACGCACGCCGAATACTACATGCACGTGATCGACGCCTTCCCGGCCTACGGGCAGGAATACGCCGTCATGGTGCCCTATGAGCTCGACGACGGTGCGCGGCGCGAGATGGAGGTCGTCCTCCTGAGGACGATGCGAGGCGCGAACGCCGAGACGCTCTACATGCAGATCCACAGCCGGAAGGAGCGGAAGGCGGTATTCGAGGTGTTCCTGTCGCGCCTCGAGACAGCCGGCGGCCTGTGACCTTCGAGGACCTGCCCCTCCTGTCGGTCGCGCACCGCGACGAGTACGAGCGCCATTATCGGGCGTCCGGCACCCGCCTGTCCGACATGTGCTTCACGAGCCGCTACGCGTGGGGGGAGGCCTTCGCCTACCGCGTCGCCGTCCACCGCGGGGGGTTCGTCCTCGCGAGCAACGGCGGCTGCTTCACGGAGCCGCACCTGACGATGCCCCTCGGGGAGATCGGGCGGGACGACCTGCTCGCGATCGTCGAGCGGGCCGCGCCCTGGTTCGCGCAGAAGGGCCGCCCGGTGAAGGTGATGTACATCGACGAGCCGCTGCTCCCGCTGTTCCAGGACCTGACGGGCTTCGCCGTCCGCACCTGGTTCGACGACGACTTCAGCGACTACGTCTATGACGCGGAAGCGCTGCGCTCGCTCGCGGGCAGCTCGCTGCACGGGCAGCGGAACCACGTGAACCGCTTCCTGCGCGAGCACCCGGACTGGACCTGCTCGGACATCGCGCCGACGGACCGGGACGACTGCCTGCGGATCGTCGCCGACTGGTGCGCCGAGCGCGGCTTCGACTGCCTGGACCACGCGAAGAGCGACTACGTGCCGATCCGCCGCGTGTTCGACGCGTTAGCGGAGCTGCCGGTGCACGGCGCGATGCTGCGCGCGGGCGACCGACCGGTCGCGTTCTCGCTCGGGTCGCGCGGCAACGCGGGGACCGCCGTCGTGCACTTCGAGAAGGCCGCCGCGGGCTTCCGCGGGGCCTACGCCGCGATTTCCCGCTTCACGGCCGAGCGCGCCTTCCCCGAGGCGTCCCTCGTGAACCGCGAGGAGGACATGGGCAACGACGGGATCCGCGCCGCGAAGGCGGCGCTGGGTCCCATGGCGAAGCTGAGGAAGTACAACGCGCTGATCGAAAGGGTGTGAGGACCATGGACGGGTACGTCTACCGCAGCGACCCCCCGCCGCCTCCGCAGCCCCCGCCGACCTCGCCGCCCGCGCCTCCCGCGCGGGCCCCGGCGCCGGTTCCGGCGCCGACCCCCGCTGGCGGCCGCAAGCGCTTCGGCGCGCGCACGGTCTTCGTCCCGCTCGGGATGATGGCCCTCCACACCGTCACCTCGACCGTCGTCGCCGTCGCGTTCCTGTTCGTGCTCACCCTCTCCGCCGCCATGGAGCAGGGGGCCGGCTCGGGCCTGACGCTGCAGCAGATCCTCGCGCTGATGCAGGGCCCGGTAAACGAGCGGTTCCTCGCGCTGACGACCCGGATCTCGCTGGTCTACTCCGTCGTCCAGCTCGTCGCGTTCGGCCTGTTCTTCCGCCACTTCGCGCGGCGCGAGCGGCCCTTCTACCCGGTCGGCCGCCTGCGCGGCCCCGACCTGGCCGCGATCGTCGCCGTCGGCATCGGCCTCGCCGGCCTGACCGCGTTCTTCGTGATGGGCCTCGACGCCCTCGCGAACGCGGTGCCGTTCCTCCGCCGGCAGCTCGACGCCTACGGGGAGCTCGCCCAGGCCTTCACGGGCGACGGCTCGCTCTTCTGGACCCTCGTCTCCACCTGCCTCGCCGTACCGGTCGCCGAGGAGCTCCTGTTCCGCGGTCTCGTCCTGAACGAATTCCGCCGCGTGATGCCCGCTTGGCTCGCCGTCGTGCTGCAGGCCGCGCTCTTCGCCCTCTTCCACGGCAACTTCGTGCAGAGCCTGTACGTGTTCATCCCGGGGCTCGTCCTCGGGCTCGTGTACGTCCTGACGCGCTCGCTGGCCGCGCCGATCGCCCTGCACATCGTCTTCAACGTCCTCGGCGCCGCCGTGCCCGAGGCGCTCGGCGACAGCCCGGCCGGCACCTTCGTGCTCGCCGCGGAGGGCGCGTTCATCCTCGTCGCGGTCCTCGCGCTCGTCTGGCTGGCGGGCGGTCGGAAGAAGGCGGCCGCGGCATGACGCGCTTCCGGACGTTCTTCGGCCTCGGCAAGCGCGTCCTGTTCCTCACGCTCGCGCTGATGCTCGTCGCCGTCGGCGTCGGGACCGGCTTCGCCCTGTACTCCTCCTCCCTGATCGGCCCCGCCGGCGGCGCCGACCTCGTCTCGTACACCGTGTCCGCGGAGCCCGTCTCGACGGCGCTGACGGGCGTCGGGATCTCGCTCGGCGCGATTCCCTCCGCGAACCTCGTGTCCGATCCGTCCTTCGAGCCGTACGTCTTCCGCACCGCCCTGCGCGTCTTCTCCGGCGATGCGCTCTCCGTCACCGTCTCCTCCGAGGAGGCGAGCGCCGGGCTCTACGGCGAAGGCTTCTTCAAGGGGGCGGCCGTGCGCATCCTGTCCGCCACGGAGGACGGCTTCGTGCTGCGCAAGAGCGGGACCGTCGCCGCCTTCGGCATCAACCGCATCGGCCCCTTCTCCGAGTCCCGCCTCCCGCAGGACCTCCCGAAGAACGCCGTCGTCACCGACTTCGGGGTCTTCGGCGACCTCGTGGGCGCCACCACGCAGAAGGGCGTCTTCCTCCTCGGCATCGGGACGCAGTCCCCCGCGCTCGTCGAGACCGGCCTCGCCGGCGACCTCACGGGCGTCTGCGGGACCGCGGACGGGTTCCTCATCGTGAGCGCGAAGGGCGAGGCCGCGGTCTCCCCCGACGGACAGGCATGGACGGCCGTGCCGGTCGAGGACCCCGCTCCGCTCCGCGCGGTCGCCTCCGCCAGTGCCGTCCACGTCGCCGTCGGCGACAAGGGGGTCCTGCGCCTCGGCGTCCAGGGCGCCTTCTACGCGGTCGTCTCCGGGACCGACGCCGACCTCCTCGACGTCGCCGCCGACGCCGGCCGATTCGTCGTCGTCGGTGAGAAGGGCACCGTCCTCGTGTCCGGCGACGGCTATCTCTGGAAAGCCGCGACCACGGACGCACTGGACGCCAAGGCCGCCGTCCGCGCCGTGGCCGCGCGCGACGGCCGCTTTGTCGCCGTCGGCGACAACGGCCTCGTCCTCGTGAGCGACGACGGCGCGACCTTCCGCACGGCGCTCCTCGACGGTGCGCCCGACCTCGTCGACGTCGCGATGCTCAACCGCAGCGAGCTCGTCGCCCTCGACGCGAAGAGCGGCTTCTGGAACTCCCTCGACGGCGGCGCCACCTGGGCGGCCTCCGCGATCGACACCGGCATGGATTGCCGCGTCTTCGACACGGACGGCAAGGACCTCGTGCTCAGCGCCGGTCCGGCCGGCGTGGTCGGGACGACGCGCCTCGTGGCCCGGATCCAGCTCGACGCCCCGCTCGCCGAGGGCACGTTCACCGCCGGCGACCTCTGCCTCCTCGAGCTCTCCTCCGCGATGCCGCCCGCCGGCTATCTCGGCGCCGGCAGCGATACCGTCGACGCCACCGGTCCCTGGATCCTGCACGGCCACGCGACCGCCGAGCGCATCGCCGGCGAGGGCGCGCCCGGGAGCGGGTCGGGCTTCCTGCGCCTGACCGCCGACGCGGAGGCGGATCCCGGAAGCACGGTCGACGGCGCCTGGATCTCGCAGCGCCTGGTCGCCGAAGGCGGCTACTCCCGCCTCCCGAAGCAGGTCCTGTGCCGTGTCGAGCTCTGGATGCGCCAGACCGGCACCGGCTCGAAGACCGCGAAGGTCTGGGTCAGCGGCCCGTTCCCGTCCATCGGCGCCACGTTCGAGCGCATCGGGGCCCGCTGGAAGAAGTACAGCTTCACATTCCTCGCCCCGGCCTCGGCCGACGGGATCACCGCCGGCGAGGTCCGACTCAACGTGGGCTTCACGGGCTTGGGCCATCTCGACGTCGACGGCGTCTATCTCGGCACGGCGGCGGACGACGCCGCGGTCGCCGACCCCTCGTTCATCGGGACGCTGCAGGACGCGGCGCCCGCGCTGCTCCGCCTCGGCGCCCTCGGCATCGGCAGCCGTCGCGTCGAGGCCGACGCCTGGGCCGGGCTCGACGGGACGGGCGCCCTGACCCTGGACGGAGCGATGCCCGTGCAGCGCTCCGACACATCGCTCGAGGCCGGCCTGCGGCTCGCCGGCCGCGTCGGCGCGAGCCCCTGGCTCGTGATCGACGCCTACGCCTCCGAAGCCGAACTCCGCAACCTCCTCGAGTACATCGCGGGGCCGATCAACGAGGTCTATGGGCAGAAGCGCCTCGGCAACGGCACGGCGGCCCCCTGGACCGGAACGTTCGACCGCTTCGTCCTCGAGTTCGCCGACGAGGACGGGATCCTCGGCTCCGACGGCGAGCGCGCCCGCTTCGTCAACACGATGATCGACGCCGTCGAGGGCTCGCCGTACTACAAGTACCTGAAGGCGAAGGTGCTCTTCGTCGACGGGATGGACTACGACGACGGCGTCATGCTCTCCCGCGCCGACCTCCACGCCTCCTCGCTGCAAGGCGGCCTCGGGACGCCCCGCGCCGACTCGCTCGATGCGATCCTCGACGGGTACTACGAATCCGCCCCGCGCCTGCCCGACCGTCCCGCGACCCTCCCGCTCGAGACCCTGCGCACCCTGCGCCTCACGAACGCCGGCTCGATGCCCCAGGCGGCCGACTACGCCGAAGCCGCGCTCCGCGACCTCGGAGGCCTCACCGGCGCCGCGCTCGTCGGGCTGCCCGACTTCAACCCGAAGATCCCCGCGTCCCTCGAGAGCCGCGTCGCCGCGATCCTCTCCCGCTCCGCCGCGGGCGTTCCCCTTGCCGTCACGCGCAATTCCCTCCCGCTCCCGACCTCCGCCGCGACCGCCAAGGGGACTGCAGCGACGACCGCCGCCGATCTCGGTCGCCACGTCGGCGCCTACGCCTTCCGCGACGACAACGCCTTCGCCGCCGTCCTCGACAACCGCGCCGACCGCCCCGTGATCCTGGACCTCACGCTGCCCTACGCCCTCAAGGAAGGCCGCGTCTACCGCTACAACGCCGACGGCGTCCTCGTCGACTCCGCCCCCGCCAATGGCACCCGCATCCGCGTCAGCTCGCTCCCCGGCTGGGTCTATGTCATCCGCGGCACCGCCCCCGCGGCCAAGTGACCTACCGGCGGACGACCCGCCCCGCGCCCACTCCGCGCGGTTGACACCCGTCCCCCGTCTTGGTAGAATCGCTCTGCCGTGGGTGGTTAGCTCAGCTGGTTAGAGTACTTGCTTGACATGCAAGGGGTCGGAGGTTCGAGCCCTCTACTACCCACCAGACTCCAAACCCAAGAACGAAGGGGACGTCGGAAACGACGTCCCCTTCGTTCGTAGTGCCGCTTGCGCGCGATACGATGCCTCCGGCATCGTGACAGCGCGCTGCAGTTCGTATAGCGGCACTTGGGTTTGGAGGCTGGTCACCA
>CAIXGU010000293.1 GCA_903919045.1 uncultured Eubacteriales bacterium
CCGCCCGTGTGCGCCGCTGCCGTCGAGGAGGCGCCGCGCGACGGCGGACTGCCGGCGCTCGACCCCGCGCGGCTGCGCGAGCAGCTCGCGCGCACCGGCGCGACGCCCTTCCGCCTCGCGGCGCTCGACATCCGCGCCGCGGCGGCGCTGCCCGTCTCCGCCGTCAACGCCCTGCGCCGCGAGGGCCTGGAGCGCCTCGAGGCGGCGCTCCGCGCCTCTTTCCGGCGCACGCGGCCGCAGCCCGCCGGCCCCGAGACCCCCTCCGCCCCGCCGATTCCCGTCTCCGCAGCCGTACCCGCCGCCGCGCCGTTCCGGGTCGCCGTCGAGTACTGGCGGCCCGGCGAGGAATCGGCGGACGCCCTCGCGTGCGGCGCTGACGAATACCGGTTCCCCGCGGCGTTCTGGCTGTCGCCCGACGGCCGGGAGCGGATCCGCGCCCTGCAGCGGCTGGAGCCGGACGCCGTCGTCGCGGCCCTGCTGCCGGCGGCGGCGCGGGGAGAGTTCGCCCTTCGCGTCGCGGAGGTGCCGCGCCTCGTCGCCGAAGCGGGCGGAGGCTGCGTCGTCGCGGGCGGTCCCGGGACGGTCGCGCGGGCCGCGACGCTCGGCCTGCGGGCGGTCGCAGGACCGGACGCGAACCTCTGGAACCGAGAGGCGGCCGCCGTCTTCCGGGAGGCCGGCGCGGACGCCGCCGTGCCGTCGGTCGAACTGACGTCCGCCGAGATGGCCCGCTTCTGCCGCGGCGCCGCCGCCGAAGGAATCCCGGCCGAACCCGTCGTCTACGGCCGCCAGCGCCTGATGCATGCCGAGCTCTGCCCCGTGGGGCACAACCGCCCGGGCTGCTCGCTCTGCCGCCGCCACGACTACGTCCTGCGCGACCGCACGAACGCCGCGTTCCCGGCCGTCTGCAACCCCGACGGCTGCTCCGCCTCGATCCTCAACGCCGCGCTCCTCTCGATCCCCCGCGAAGCCGTCGCCCTCCGCGCGGAGGGCGTCCGGCGCCTGTCGCTCCTGTTCCTCGACGAGACGGCCGAGGAGCGGCGGGAGCTCGTCGCCCTGCACCGCCGCCTGACCGACGTCGAAGCGGCCGACCGCGCCCGCGCCGCCGCATCCGCCGTCGCCCGCCGGGTCGGCATCCGCCTGACCCGCGGCGCGCCCCGCGACTAGGAGGTTCCATGGAGGTCCGCATCCCCCTCGAGATCTGCCGGGAGGGCGTCTCCGCGCCTGCCTACGCGCGCCGCGGCGATGCCGGGATGGACGTGCGCGCCGCCGTCGACCTGGTCCTCGAACCGGGGCAGACGGCCGTCGTGCCGACGGGCCTCAAGTTCGCGATCCCGGAAGGGTACGAACTCCAGGTGCGCCCGCGCAGCGGCCTCTCGCTGCACACGAAGCTGCGCATCCCGAACGCGCCGGGCACGATCGACGCGGGCTATCGCGACGAGCTCGGCGTGCTGATGGAGAACACGAGCCCTCCCGGCTGCGTGCCGCCGGACGCCGAACCCCTGCTCCTCGACGCGAAGGGCGGAACTCCGGGCCGCTACCGGATCCGCAAGGGGGACCGGATCGCCCAGCTCGTCCTTTCCGAGGCGCCGCGCGCGGCGTTCGAACGCGTCGGACGGGTGGACGGGATCGGACAGGACCGGGGCGGCGGATTCGGGTCGACGGGGCCCTAGGCGCGCGGCCCGGCCGCACCGTGCAGATGCCCATCCCGGGCGGCCTTCCGGGGACGTTTCTGGTGCTCTTTCTCGCGTTGACACGCCCGTTCTGAGAGACCTATAATCGGGTTGCAGTCTAAGGATGCGCACCCATTGTTAGGTGAGGCTCCTGTGCAGATAGACGCTGCTGCCCGGAAACATCGAGAGATGCCAATGGGTGAACAGACACCGCCGGATTAAGGCCTTGTCTAACGCAGCTGGAAGCGATTCCGACGCCGCACAGTGCCGAAACTCGACGAGGAGGGATGTCCGGGCAGCCGGCCGCCACGACCTCGTCATGGATGCGACGAGGTCTTTTTCGTGCCCCGAGCGGGCAGGAGGACTCCACAGGGAGGAATCGAATCCAGGAAGGAGGGACGGGCCATGCTCGAGATCTTCATCACCCGCCAGCGCGACGCCAACGGAAAGACGGTGACGGAGCTCGAACGCATCGAGGAGATCGTTCCCGATTGCTGGATCAACCTCTCGTCCCCGACCGAGGACGAGCTCGAGCGCGTCCAGGCGGCCCTCGACCTGCCTCCCGAGTTCCTCCGGTACCCCCTCGACGAAGAGGAGCGGCCCCGCATCGACGTCGGCGACGAGCCCGAGCAGACGCTGATCCTCGCCGACCTCCCGTTCGTCCGCAAGGAAGGCGCCTCGGCCAAGTACGAGACGATGCCGCTCGGCATCATCGTCGTCGGCCACAAGGCGATCGTGACGATCTCCCTGCGCGAGGCGAGCGTCCTCGAGACCTTCATGACCTCCCGCGTCCGCGACTTCCGGACGGGCTACCGCACGCGTTTCGCCTTCCAGATCCTGCACGCGATCGCGAAGGACTTCCTGAAGTACCTGCGGTTCATCGACAAGACCCTCGAGTCGACGGAACGCCAGCTCAACAAGTCGGTCACCAACAAGGAGCTCTTCAAGCTGATGGAGCTCGGGAAGTCGCTCGTCTATTTCTCGACGTCGCTCAAGTCGAACGAGGCCGTGCTCGAGAAGCTGATGCGCGGCAAGGCGATCAAGCAGTACGAAGAGGACCAGGACCTGCTGGAGGACGTCATCATCGAGAACCGGCAGGCCATGGAGATGGCCGGCACCTACGCCAGCATCATCAACGGGACGCTCGACGCGAACGCCTCGATCATCTCCAACAACCTGAACGTCGTCATGAAGTTCCTCGCCGCCGTCACGATCGTCTTCTCGATCCCGACGGTCGTGAGCAGCCTGTTCGGCATGAACGTCCCGCTGCCCACGAACCCGGACTTCGCGGGGAACCCGTGGCCCTTCGCGATCGTCTGCGCCGTGATCCTGCTCTTCGGCGGCCTCATCACCTGGTGGCTCTGGAAGAAGGATATGTTCTGAAGCGATTCCAGCCTAGGCGCGCTTCGGCGCGGCGACGACCGCGACGGCAACTTCCCGATGCCTGTGTGTCGGGTCCGTTGCGATAGCGGCCGGAGCTGAGCGCCGTCATGGCGCGCCTTGCTGGAATCGCGCATCCGCGATTCCCGATCCACCTCGATCCCTCACGCCGCGCCCTTCACGAAGGCGACCAGCACGTCGAGGTACTTCCTCCGGCCCGCGTCGTAGGCGCCCGCGGCGTCGCCCGAGATCGTCTCGAGCAGCACCGTCGTCTCGGGCTGCAGCCGGAGGCGCTCCTGGAGCAGCTTCGACCGCGGCGCACCCGCGACGCGCGTCTCGATCACGAGCATCGGGCGCTGGAAGCGCGAGGCGAGCGCCGATAGGGGCTCCTCCGCGTCCGCGCCCGCCGACATCCGCACCGCGATCGGGACCGTGGCCGGCAACGGCGGGAACGTCGAAGCGCCGATCCGCTCCATCGCCCGCCGGACCGCGTCGTCGGGCGAATCGTCCGGCCCGTCGAGGACCAGCGCCTTCACGTAATCGCGCGTGAAGGGCAGGCGCGCCACCGCGGCCGGCGCCGCCGCGCGGTCCGCCTCGGTCGCCGGCAGCCGCTCCCAGGCCGCGAGCGCGGCGCCCGCCCCGCTCCCGATCCCGTACAGCACGACGCCGGTCGTGGTCGTCGCCCGGCGCGCGTAGTCGACGGCGGCGAGCACGTCCTGCCATTCCGCGTAGCCGAACGTGGTGAGCCGCCCCTGCGATTCGCCGCTGTGGCGGAGGTCGAACGAGAGGACGTTGAACCCGGCGGCGACGAGCGTCCGATAGAGCTCCGGCGTGCCGTCGCCGAACGCGAGGCGGTTGCCTTCGTCGTCGTGGACCATCACCACGGTCGCGACCGCCTGGCCCTTCGCGGGGAAGAGCCAGCCGCTCAGCGACAGGTTGTCCAGCGACGTGAAGCCCACGATCGAGTAGGCCGGCATGACGTTCGCCGGGAAGTTGCCGACCGGGATCGGATCGCGCCGCATGATCCGGTTCGCGATGGAGAACGACATCGCGGCGACGATCGCGACCGCGAGGGCGACGAGCGCGAGCACGGCGGCCGCGACCCGGAGGAAGCGCGACGAGCGGCTCGGGGAGCGGGATCCGCGGACGGAGGCGTGCATGTCCATGGCCCGGATTATAGCACCCCGGCGGGGAGGGCTGTGGTAGAATGGGGAAGCCGTTCCGGACGGAAAGGGAAGACCGTCCGCGGACGCGGCGCGGAGGGCTGCGATGGACGCATTGAAGGCGATCATAATGGGGCTCGTGCAGGGGGCGACCGAATTCCTGCCCGTCAGCTCCTCGGGGCACCTCGTCCTGTTCGGCCGGATCCTCGGCCTCACCACGGCGGCGACGGCCGACGCCGACCCGTTCCTGCGGTCCTACGCCACGATGCTGCACATGGGCACGCTCCTCGCCGTGATCGTCGCGCTGCGCAAGGAGCTCCTCGGGATCCTGAAGGACCTCTTCGGGAAGCTCACCTGGCTCCTGGTGCTCGGCACGATCCCGGCGGTCGTCTTCGCGGTGCTGCTCGGCGACGTGATCGACCAGCTCTTCACGACGGGCGAGACGCTCGGATTCGAATTCATCTTCACCGGCCTCGTGCTCCTCGTCGCCGTGTTCCTGCGGCCCGGCCAGCGCGGGATGCCGGAGATGCGCTGGACCGACGCGCTCGTGGGCGGCGTCGGGCAGGCGTTGGCGATCCTCCCCGCCGTCTCTCGCTCGGGCTGCACCCTGGTGCCGCTCCTCGCGCTCGGCGTCGAGCGCAAGGCCGCGATCCGCTTCACGTTCCTCCTGTCGATCCCCGCGATCCTCGGCGGCTTCGCCCTCGACGTGAAGGGGATCCTGTCGGGAACGGGCGGGGCGCAGGAGCTGCTGCAGGCCGGCGTCCTCAACCTCGGCCTCGGCATCGCCGCGGCGGCCGTCGCCGGCTTCCTCGCGATCCGCCTGATGCTCAACCTGCTCCACCGTCGGGGCTTCCTCTGGTTCGGGATCTACACCGTCGCGCTCGGCGCGTTCGTCCTGCTCGACCAGAACGTCCTGCACTGGATCTTCTAGGGGCCGAGGATGTCCGCCCCGCGCCCATTCCGCGTCCTCGGGATCGAGACCAGCTGCGACGAGACCGCGGCGGCCGTCGTCCAGGACGGCCGCACCGTCCTCTCCGACGTGGTGGCCTCGCAGGCCGGCCTGCACGCCCGCTACGGCGGCGTCGTGCCGGAGATCGCCTCGCGGATGCACGTCGAGGCGATCGTGCCGGTCGTGGCGCAGGCGCTCGCGGACGCCGGGACGACGCTCGCGGACCTCGACGGGATCGCCGTCACGCGCGGCCCCGGACTCATCGGCGCGCTGCTGGTCGGCGTCTCCGCGGCGAAGGGGCTCGCGTCGGTCTCGGGGCTCCCGATGGTGGGCGTCCACCACATCGCCGGGCACATCGCGGCCAATTTCCTCTCGTCGCCGGACCTGGAGCCGCCGTTCGTCTGCCTGGTCGCCTCGGGCGGTCACAGCCACATCGCCCTCGTCCGCGGCCCCGGCCGCTTCGAGGTGCTCGCCCGGACCCGCGACGACGCGGCCGGCGAGGCGTTCGACAAGATCGCCCGGGCGATGGGCCTCGGCTACCCCGGCGGACCCGCGATCGACCGCGAGGCCGAAGGGGGACGCCCCGACGCCTACGCGTACCCGAGGATGGACCTCGGCGGCGGCAGCCTCGACTTCAGCTTCAGCGGCGTGAAGACGCACGCCCTGAACCTCCTGAACCGCCTCGCGATGCAGGCGGGACCCGGCGCCGACGTCTGGGCGTCGGTCTCCCGGCGCGATTTCGCGGCGTCCTTCCAGGCGGCGGTCGCGGACGCGCTCGTGACGCACGTATTCGAGGCGCTCGAGCGTGCGGGGCTCCGCACGCTCGCCCTCGCCGGCGGGGTCTCCGCGAACCGCGAGCTCAGGCGTCGCTGCATGGAGAGGGCGGACCGGGAAGGGGTGGCGCTGCACGTCCCGCCGCTCCGGCTGTGCACGGACAACGCGGCGATGATCGCGGCGGCGGGGACGCCGCTGCTCCTCGCGGGGATGCGGGATGGCCCGGACCTGAATGCGGACGCGTCCTGGGAGCTCGACGAGGCCGGTCTGGTGAATCTGCCCTAACGGCGACCCGGGAACGGCGGTTCTCCACGAACGATTGTCGAAAACCGGAGGAAAACCGACCGGAATCCTGTGGACAAGCCTGTGGACAAAGTGGACAACCCGCCTTCCGCACCTGGGCATCGAACCCCGCGGAGGGCGTCGGAAGAAGGGGAAAGGGGCCGCGCGGCATGCAGGAGAAGAAGGACCGCACCGTCGCCGAGAACCGCAAGGCGTACCACGAGTATTTCATCGAGGAGCGCATGGAGGCGGGGATCGAGCTGTCGGGGACCGAGGTGAAGTCGATCCGCGCGGGGAAGGTGACCCTCGGCGAGAGCTATGCGGCGGTCGTCGACGGCGAGCTCTGGCTGATCGGCTGCCACGTCAGCCCGTACGAGCAGGGGAACCGCTTCAACCGCGAGCCGACGCGCACGCGGCGCCTGCTGATGCACAAGTCCGAGATCGCCCGGCTCTACGGGCTCGTCAAGCAGAAGGGGCTCACGCTCGTCCCGACGAAGATGTACTTCAGGGCGGGCATGGTGAAGGTCGAGGTCGGCGTCGGGCGCGGCAAGAAGCTGCACGACAAGCGCGACGCGGAGGCCGAGCGCCAGGCCGGGCGGGACATCGACCGCCGGCTCAAGGGCCAGCGGGAGGAGTAGCCGCCGCAACGGTGCGCGCCCTAGGGAGCGGGCGCGGATACGGACGGCGCCCCCTCCAAGGGCGCGCGCCGGGAATCCTGCGGGTCCGTTGCTCCCCGGACGACTCAATGGTCGTCCGCCGCAACGGTGCGCGCCCTAGGGAGCGGGCGCCGTCGGTTGACTCTCGACCCCCGCAGGCGTACACTCCAAGGACAAATCGGTCGTGGAACGGGAGGAGTACGCTTCCCCCGACGCCGACAGAGAGTGGGGGTCCCGGCTGGAAGCCCCCTCGGCGGAAGGAAGCGGAAGGTCGCCCGGGAGATCGTCGTCGGGGCCGCGGAAGGCCCGCAGAGCGCCTGCTTCTGCAGGAAGACTGGTGGTACCACGGAGGCTCGCCTTCGTCCAGCGGATGGACGGAGGCGCGTTTTTTTTCCGCGGCGCGCCGAGGAACGCGGGCTCGCCCGCAGCGCCCCCGGGCGCAAGGAGGAAACCATGGACCCGACCCTGAAGCTCGTCCTCACGATCCTGCTCGGCATCGTCGCCGCCGTCGGCCTGCTCGTCGTCTTCGCGGCCCCGATGATCGTCGACCGCCGCAAGCTCGCCGACCGGAAGAAGGTCGACCCGTCGATCGTCGAGCACATGACCGAGGAGCAGGTCGAGAAATACCGCCGCGACGCCGCGATCCTCGACGTGAAGCTGATCGGCGTCGCGCTCGCCGTCCCGGCGCTGTTCCTCGTCGTATTCGTGTTCCGCTGACGAGCCCGTCGCGCCGCTCAGGCGGCGCCCGCCAAGGAGGATGACCATGTCCCGCATCGACGCGATCCCGAAGGCCTTCGACCCCGCGGAGGCGGAAGCCCGCCTCTACAAGCGCTGGACCGACGCCGGGCTGTTCCACCCGGAGCCGGACCCGTCGAAGAAGCCCTTCACGATCGTCATCCCGCCGCCGAACATCACCGGGCAGCTCCACATGGGGCACGCCCTCAACAACACGCTGCAGGACATCCTCGTGCGCGCGAAGCGCATGCAGGGCTACGCGGCGCTGTGGGTGCCGGGCGCCGACCACGCGTCGATCGCCACCGAGGCGAAGATCGTGGAGCGGATGGCCCAGGAAGGTCTGACGAAGCAGGACCTCGGACGCGAGCGCTTCCTCGAGCGCGCCTGGGCGTGGAAGCGCGAGTACGGCGGCCGCATCATGGAGCAGCTGCGTCGGCTCGGCAGCTCGTGCGATTGGGAGCGCGAGCGGTTCACGATGGACGAGGGCCTCACGAAGGCCGTGAACGAGGTGTTCATCCGCCTTTACGAGAAGGGGCTCGTCTACCGCGGCGAGCGGATCATCAACTGGTGTCCCAAGTGCCTGACGTCGATCTCGGACGCCGAGGTGGAGTTCGAGGAGCGCGAGGGCCGCTTCTGGCACCTGAAGTACCCGTTCGAGGACGGGAGCGGATCCGTCGTGGTCGCGACGACGCGGCCGGAGACGATGCTGGGCGACACCGCCGTGGCCGTGAACCCGGAGGACGAGCGCTACGCCGGCCTCGTGGGGAAGACGCTCGTCCTGCCGCTCATGGACCGCCGCATCCCCCTCGTGGCGGATGCCTACGTCGACAAGGAGTTCGGGACCGGCGCCGTGAAGATCACGCCCGCGCACGACCCGAACGACTTCGAGGTGGGGCTGCGCCACGACCTGCCCGTGATCGACGTCATGACCGACGACGCGCACATGTCCGCGGCCGCCGGGAAGTATGCCGGGCTCGACCGCTACGAGGCCCGCAAGCGCGTGCTCGAGGACCTCGAGGCGCTGGGGCTCGTCGCGAAGGTGGAGCCGCATCGGCACAACGTCGGCTCGTGCTACCGCTGCGACACGACGGTCGAGCCGCGCGTGTCGCTCCAGTGGTTCGTGAGGATGGAGCCGCTCGCGCAGCCCGCGATCGAGGCGGTGCGCGACGGGAGCACGGAGTTCGTGCCGGACCGCTTCGCGAAGACCTACTTCAACTGGATGGAGAACATCCGCGACTGGTGCATCTCGCGCCAGCTGTGGTGGGGCCACCGGATCCCCGCGTGGTACTGCGCGTGCGGCGAGACGATCGTGGCGCGCGTGGCGCCGGCGGCCTGCCCGAAGTGCGGCGGCACGCACCTGCGCCAGGACGAGGACACGCTCGACACCTGGTTCAGCTCGGCGCTGTGGCCGTTCTCCACGCTGGGCTGGCCCGAGGACACCGCCGACCTGCGGTACTTCTATCCGACCGACGTGCTCGTGACCGCCTACGAGATCATCTTCTTCTGGGTGGCCCGCATGATCTTCTCCGGCCTGGAGTTCATGGGCCGCACGCCGTTCCGCCACGTGCTGATCCACGGCATCGTGCGCGACGACCAGGGACGCAAGATGTCGAAGTCGCTCGGGAACGGCATCGATCCGCTCGAGATCATCGACCGGGCCGGCGCGGACGCGCTGCGCTTCGCCCTCGTCTCCGGCACGGCGCTCGGGATCGACCAGCGCCTGTCCGACGAGAAGATCGAGGCCGGCCGCAACTTCGTGAACAAGATCTGGAATGCGCATCGGTTCGTGCTCATGAACTTCGAGGACGACCTGGATTTCGCCGGCGTCGACCCCGCGCGCTTCACCACGGAGGACCGCTGGATCCTGTCGCGGTTCAACGCCGTGTCGGGCGAGGTGGCGGCGAACCTCGAGAAGTTCGAGACGGGCCTCGCGCTCGGCAAGATCTACGGGTTCCTGTGGGAGGAGTACTGCGATTGGTACATCGAGATGGCCAAGGCGCGGCTCGCCGACAAGGAGGCGCCGGCGCGGCTCGAGGCGCAGTACGTGCTGAACTTCGTGCTGTGCGGCGCGATGCAGCTGCTGCACCCCTTCCTGCCGTTCGTGACGGAAGAGGTCTACCAGGACCTGATCCACGCGCCGGGCTCCATCGTGGCGTCCGCCTGGCCCGTGCCGGACCCGGCGCTCGCACGCCCGGACGAGGAGCGGCGCATGAGCGTGCTCATGGACGCCGTGCGCGCGCTGCGCACCCTGCGGGCGGGGATGGGCGTGCCGCCGTCGCGGAAGGCCGCGCTGATCGTCGTTTCGGCCGACGCGGAGACGCGCTCGGTGTTCGAGGCGGGCGAAGGCCTGCTCGCGCGGCTCGCGGCGGCGGCGTCCGTCGAGGTGCGCGCGACGTCGGAGGGCATCCCGTCGACCGCGGTGGCCGCGGTGTTCGGGGGCGGCGAGCTGTTCGTGCCGCTCGCGGACCTGGTGGACCTCGCGAAGGAGCGGGAGCGCCTCGCGAAGGAGCGGGAGCGGCTCGACGGCGAGATCGCGCGCGCGGAGGCCAAGCTCGCGAACGCGGAGTTCGCGGCGAAGGCGCCGGCGAAGGTCCTCGACGCCGAACGCGCGAAGCAGGCGACGTACCTGGAGATGCGGGCGGCCGTGCTCGCGCGGCTCGCGGCGCTCGGCGGCTGACGCGGGCGACGGAACGGCGGGGCGCGGGGGACCCGGAATCCGTGCATCTGCCGGGACCGCCGCGTTTGACGCGGAGGCGGCCGTTCCCCTAGAATGGAAGCGCGAAATCGAACCGCGGACGCAACGCGGTCCCATCGGATGAAGGAGGCTCGCCATGCCGCTCGTCACGACCAAGGAGATGTTCCGGAAGGCCTATGAAGGGCATTACGCGATCGGCGCATTCAACGTCAACAACATGGAGATCGTCCAGGGGATCACCGAGGCGGCGAAGGAAGTCAACGCGCCGCTGATCCTCCAGGTCTCCGCCGGCGCCCGCAAGTACGCGAAGCACGTGTACCTGATGAAGCTGATCGAGGCCGCCCTCGAGGACACCGGTCTCCCGATCGCCGTCCACCTCGACCACGGCGACGACTTCGAGATCTGCAAGTCCTGCATCGACGGCGGCTTCACCTCCGTCATGATCGACGGCTCGAAGCACCCGTACGAGGAGAACGTCCGGCTCACGAAGGAAGTCGTCGAATACGCGCACGCCCACGGCGTCGTCGTCGAAGGCGAACTCGGCAAGCTGGCCGGCATCGAGGACGCGGTCAACGTGTCCGAGCACGACGCCTCCTTCACCGATCCGGAGCAGGTCCAGGACTTCGTCGGCCGCACGGGCGTCGACTCCCTCGCGATCGCGATCGGCACCTCGCACGGCGCCTTCAAGTTCAAGGGCGAGCCGCGCCTGCGCTTCGACATCCTCGAGGAGGTCCAGAAGCGCCTCCCCGGCTTCCCGATCGTCCTGCACGGCGCCTCCTCGGTCATTCCGGAGCTCGTCGCGACGATCAACAAGTACGGCGGCAACATGCCGGGCGCCCAGGGCGTGCCGGAGGAGATGCTCCGCCGGGCCGCGTCGATGGCCGTCTGCAAGATCAACATCGACTCCGACCTGCGCCTCGCGATGACCGCCTCGATCCGCGAGTACTTCGGCGAGCACCCGGGCGACTTCGACCCGCGCCAGTACCTGAAGCCGGCCCGCGAGGCGATCAAGGGCATGGTCAAGCGCAAGATCGTCAACGTCCTCGGCTGCGACGGCAAGGCCTGAACGCACGCTCCCGGACTCCCGCGAGGACGCCCTCTCCGGCGACGGAGGGGGCGTCTTCCGTTTCCTCCGCGACTTGAATCGGGCCCGAATCGGAGTACCATAAAAGCAGGACCCATGGATTTCAACCGGCGGGATGCGGAAGCATCGGAAAGGGAGGATCGCCATGGACGACCTGTTCGACCGCACCGTGAACTTCGGGCTCGGACTCTTCGACTACACCCGCGAGCAGGTGGAGAAGGCCGTGGAGGACATGGTCAAGCGCGGCGAGGTGCATCGCAAGGACGCGCAGGGCCTCGTCGGCCAGATCGTGAAGCGCGGCGACGAGCAGCGCAAGGCCGTCGAGAAGCTGGTCCGCGACGAAGTGGACAAGGCGCTCGGCAAGACCGCGGACGCGCTCCACGTCGCCCGCAAGGAGGACGTGATCGGCGCCGCCGAGCTGCGGAGGATCGTCCGCGAGGAGATCGCCGCCGCCCTGAAGGCGCAGGCCCGCCCGAAGGCGCCCCCGCGCCCGAAGGCGCCGCCGAAGCCGAAGACCCCGCCCCCGCAGAAGTGACGCGCCTCGCCTGACCGCGGGCCGCATCGGATGAACCTCTTCGGACGACGGCGCCGCTTCCGCCGGTACCGCGCCATCGTCGTCGCCTTCGTACGCCATGGATTCGGCGCCCTGCTCGACCGGCTGGGCATCCTGGGGCATGCGCGCGTCCGTACGCGGCACATGCCCCGCGCCGTGCGCCACGCCGAGCATGGGATGTCCGTCGGAGAGCGGCTGCGCCACGTCCTCGAGGAGCTCGGCCCCACCTTCGTGAAGCTGGGGCAGATCCTCAGCACCCGTCCCGACGTCCTGCCGCGCGACGTCCTCGACGAGCTGGCGAAGCTGCAGGACTGCGTGTCGCCGTTCCCGTTCGACCAGGTCCGAGAGGTCGTCGAGGGATCGCTCGGGGCGCCGCTCGAGGAGCTGTTCACCCGCTTCGACCCGGAGCCGCTCGCCGCCGCCTCGGTGGCGCAGGTGCACCGCGCGGTCGCGCACACGGGACGGGACGTCGTCGTGAAGGTGCTGCGGCCCGGCATCGAGGAGACGATCGAGCAGGACCTGCAGATCCTGCACGACCTGGCGAGGTTCGTCGACGCGAAGACGAAGCTCGGCGCGCTGTACGACTTCACCGGGATGGCCAAGGAATTCGACCATACGATCCGCACGGAGCTCGACCTGCGCATCGAAGGCGAGAACACGGACGCCTTCCGCGAGAGCCTCGCGAAGGACGAGGGCGTGCGCGCGCCGGAGGTCGTCTGGACGCACACGGCCCGGCGCGTCCTGACGCTGGAGTTCATCGCGGGCTTCGCCATGAAGGACCTCGAGAACCCGGCGTTCATCGCCGTGGACCGGAAGGCGACGGCCCGCCGCTACGCGCAGTCCGTGCTCAACCAGATCCTGCGCGACGGCTTCTTCCACGCCGATCCGCATCCCGGGAACCTGATCGTCGAGGAGGACGGCACGGTCGTCTTCATCGACCTCGGGATGGTCGGGCGCCTCACCCCCGAGCGCCGCTACGCGTTCATGGAGATGCTGGGCGGCCTGGTGCGCAAGGACAGCCGGATGGTCGTGCAGGCGATCGTGGACCTCGACTCGATGACGGGCCCCGTGAACGTGCGCCGCCTCCAGGCCGAGATCGACCTGCTGCGCGACCGCTACCTGGAGGTGCCCTTCGAGGAGGTCCGGCTCGGCGCCCTTTTCTCCGAGATCTTCGCGCTGTGCTTCTCCTACCGCATCCGCCTGCCGGCCGAGTTCACGATGCTCTCGAAGACGCTCGCGACGCTCGAAGGCGTGGTGGAGCGCATCGCGCCGGAGGTCAGCCTGTATGCCCTCGCCGAGCCGATCGTGACCGAGCGCATGAGGGACCTCTCCTCCTTCGAACGCGTCGCCGGAGAAGTCCGGCGCACGGCCCAGGAATACGGCCATCTCCTGTCCGGCCTGCCGTCGTTCCTCGCGAATTTCCTGCGCAAGGTCGAGGACGAGAACTACACGGTGAAGCTGCGGCACGAGAACTTCGAAGTCTACATGGGCCGCATCAATCACGCGGTCAGCCGCATCTCGATCGGCATCGGGCTCCTGTCGGCCTGCATCCTCACGGCCGGGTCGGCGGTCGCGCTCGGCACCGGGCTCCCGGAAGGAAGCGGGCTCGCGCCCGTCCTCGAGGCCGTGGTGGAGATCGGCCTCGGCGTCATCGCCGCCCTGCTCGTCTGGCTGCTCGTGGCCATCCTGGCCGGCCGGAAATAGGCATCCGTACCGGAAACGCGCACGCTTCATGCAATTGCGCAGGACCGCGCCTGCCTATGCACCCGTCGATTCTCCGATTCGACGGAGGCGCGCCGCCTTGTCGCCTCGCGGGCCGAACGCGATAATGGCGGCATACGCTCAGAATGGGCGCAATTGGTCCTTCCAGCAGGAAACCACCGGAGGAAGAAGCGAATGTCGAAGAAGGGGTCCAAGGTCGCGATCATCGGAGCCGGGTTCGTCGGCGCGTCGGCGGCGTACGCGATGGCCATCCAGCAGCTGTGCAACGAGCTCGTGCTCATCGACGTCAACCGCGAGAAGGCGATCGGCGAAGCCGAGGACATCAGCCACGCGCTGGCGTTCCTCGGGCAGATGGAGATCCGCGCCGGCGACTGGCCGGACGTGCGGGACTGCGACGTCATCGTCATCACGGCGGGCGCCAACCGCAAGCCCGGCGAGACGCGCCTCGACCTCGCGAAGAAGAACGTCGCGATCGCGAAGGACATCACCGCGAACATCATGGCCCACTACAACACCGGGGTCCTCCTCGTCGTCGCGAATCCCGTCGACATCCTCACGTACAAGATCGCCCGGTGGTCGGGCCTCCCGAAGGGCCGCGTCCTCGGCACCGGCACCGTGCTCGACAGCCTGCGCTTCCGCTACCTGCTCTCCCGCCACTTCGACGTCGACGTGAAGAACATCCACGGCTACATCATCGGCGAGCACGGCGATTCGCAGATCCCGGCGTGGAGCGCGACGCACATCGCGGGCCTCAGCATCGAGGAATACTGCCACACCTCCGGCATCGCGTTCACCGACGCGGAGCGGGCGGCCATCCTCGCGAACACGAAGACCGCCGGCGCGAGCATCATCAAGAACAAGGGCGCGACGTACTACGCGATCGGCATCACGATCGTGACGCTCGTCGAGACGCTGCTCAAGGACCAGAACACGATCCGCACCGTCGGCAGCGTGATCGACGGCCCGCACGGCATCCACGACGTCGTGCTGAGCCTGCCGTCGGTCGTCAGCCGTCACGGCGTCGAGAAGGTGCTGGAGCTGAACCTGACCGAGACGGAGATCGAGGGCCTGAAGGCGTCGGCGGCGGCCGTGAAGTCGGTGCTGGACGAGGTCAGGGACCTGTAGAGCCGCCCCTGCGCTCCGGCCGGACGAAGGCCCGGATCGGGAACCGGACCCGTTGCGCTTTCCTGCAGCCGTCTTCTCGCTCGCTTCCGCCTCAGCCGGCGGTCGGTGTCCCGAAGGTGGCGCGCAGGGAGGCGTCGACGGCGGCGCGCAGGCGCGCGGGGACCCAGACGTCGACGGTCCAATCCTGCGGCCCGGTCCGCGACGGGGACACGGTCGTGAACGACAGCCAGCCGTCCTTGAAGTCGACCGATTCCAGGGTCACGAGCGCCGCGTCGAAC
>CAIXGU010000294.1 GCA_903919045.1 uncultured Eubacteriales bacterium
CCCGCCGTCCGCATTGACGAAGGGGCTGGCCGGGGTCGGGGTCGGGGGGACGGGCGTGGGGGTCGGCGTCGCAGGGACGGGGGTCGGAGTCGGCGTCGCTTCCGGAACGACGGTGTAGTAGAAGTTCGGGAAGCCGAAGGCAACCTTCGGGACGTTGGTGTCGATGGCGAACTGGGCGCCGTCCACGTAGAGTGGCGACTTAGTCGTGTCGAGGTTGTACGAGAACGAGCACGACAGGATGTCGACCCCCGCGCCGGAGACCACAGCCTTCGGGTTCGCCCCGACGCCGCTGTTGAAGAACTTGACGTAGTCCGTGTCGCCGATCTTTCCCGACGTCATGGTGATGAGGTATTCCTTGTCCCTCTGGAGTGTGATCGACGTCGCGAGTGCTGCGTGCACGAATCCTAGCGCGTCCTTCGTCGCGTCCGCGAGCACGACAGCGGCCGAGCCCATCGGCTCGAGCTCGTCGTGAGCGATCTGGCCCGGGAGAGCCGGGGATGCCTTGAGGGCGTAGATCGTCACGGTCGACTTCACGTTCCCCTCGAAGAAGGGCACGGCCACCTCGGTGACGGTCAATTCCGCCAGAGACTTGAAGTAGAAGCCGATTTCGCCGGTGTAGTCGGTCCGCACGTCGTAGTCGGCCAGGTCGAAGCCCGCGATGGCGGCCGATGCCGCCGTCTCGGCCGTCACGGCGGCGGGGGCCAGGAGCAGAGTCAGTGCGGCCACAGCCGCTCCGAGGATCCGCAGGGTCCGTTTCATCTAATTCCTCCTTCGTTTCGTCCTTCGTCTCGCCCATGCGAGGCGTCGTCACAGGTCCGGTCTACGTGCATTCGATCCAGTCGCCCGTGCGCCCCCGTCGGAACGCCGAGCGGTACCGTCAGCCGCTCGCCTCCTTTCCAGGGGTGGACCGGCACAGCGCCGGATCGTCACGGCAATCGCGGAAGGCGTCCAGGATCGCCTGCGCGTGATGCCGCGGGATGTCTCCCGGAAGGTTGTGGACCCCTGCGAACAGGTAGCCGCCCCCTTGCGAGAAGGCCTCGATGTTCCGTTTTACCTCTCCGTAGACCGCTTCGTAGGGGCGGTCGGGAGGGTTCGAGACGGCGTCGTAGCTGCCGCCGTAGAAGACGAGTCGGTCGCCGTACGTCGACTTCAGGACGCGGGGGTCCATGCCGTTCGCGGAGACTTGCAGCGGGTTCAGCATCTGGATGCCGCAATCGACGAGGTCGCCGAGGATCTCCGAGACGGCCCCGCAGGAGTGGAGATTGACCTTCATGCGCGTGATGCGCTTCCACTCGCCGAACAGGCGCGCGTAGTGGGGTCGGTAGACGCTCCGCCAGAGTTCGGGTCCCATCGTCACGCAGCGCCGGTCCCCGAAGTCGTGGGCGATGTCGAGGTACTCGACGTACTTCCCCACGGCCTGGTCGAGCTGGCGGAGCTGGGACAGCCCCGCGTCGCAGGCCTTGCGAAGGTATTCGTGCGCGCGGTCCGGATCCTCGGCCATCAGCATCCACCAGGCAACCTGTCCGCCCGGCTGCACCTGCAGGTCGACGATCGTCTCTCCGCAGGCGAGGGCGAGGTCGGTCGACTCGTAGAGCTCGCGGGCCGTCGTCTCCAGCATCCGCAGATACGACTCTGGCAAGTCGTGCGGGGGTGCGTACTCGTCCGGGTCGAGCGCGTCGGTGTCCGGCAGCGCCGCGAAGGTGGCTGGCTCCTCGTCGAAGTAGAGCGACCCCGGCCGGCAGACCCACCCCGTCTCGTCCCAGCGGATGCCTCCGTCCGGACGCTCGGTGAAGTGCCAGGAAGCCGGGACCTCGTAGGTCCGGCCCCAGAACGAGGCGGGACGCCACGCGTCCTTCGCGGCGGGTCCCCAGAACGGCGAGGGGCAGAGCCGGGACGACAGAAGGATCGCGTCGCTGCCGGCCGCCTCGAGGAAGTCCGGCTCGGCGACGGCGTTGGTCATGAAGGTCGCCATGCGCGGCGTCGCCGGCGGAAGTCCGAGCACGTCGCGGAAGGTCTCGTATGCGAGCAGATGGAGTCCGGCGGTCTCGCAGGCGCCCAGCCCCGACGGGATCCGATCGACCGGCCTGTGTTCGAGAAGGGCCTGGACCCTCTCCCTGGAAGTCATGAGCAACCCTCTTTCCATATTCATTTCAATCCGGTGAACGTCAGGGTCTCGATGAAGTAGCGCTGGAACACGACGAAGACGATGAGGATCGGCAGCAGGGCGATCAGCGACGCGGTCATGATGAGGGCCATGTCCGACCCCGAGACATAGAAGCTGTTGAGCGAGGCGATGACCGCCTGGATCGGCATCTTCTTCGGCGTGTTGATGTAGATGATCGGGCCGAAGAAGTCGTTCCAGACGCCCATGAACGTCAGGATGACCTGGACCGCGATCGCCGGCCGTGCCGCCGGCAGCATGATATGGCGGTACAGGCCGAACGGCCCGCAGCCGTCGATGCGTCCGGCGTCGAAG
>CAIXGU010000295.1 GCA_903919045.1 uncultured Eubacteriales bacterium
AAAAATATCATCTCCTTCCTCAAAGTCAATTTTGCCACCAATACGTTGGCATATATCAAGCGCACCTTTCACTGTTATCCGTTGAGATGCAAGTGCGCTACTAATTGTTGCGGCTAAATCATTCATCATCAGCCCTCAATAGAGACAATCCGTATCAGGCAACAATTACATCTACTACTAGTATACGCCCACCTGCACAATAGTCAACAGATGGTATCATATATGGTATCATCTTAAATCAGTGTTAAAACAATGTCATCGCTTCCAGATAGCTCACGTTGTGTAATAGTTGCCGTGCGCAATTTCGTGATCGAGCGCCTGCCGCGCCCGGAACTCGTCGCCCTGCTGCCGCGCCTGCTCACCGAGCCGAGCGTGCCGTACTGCCTCAGCACGGAGCGGCTGCGGATCGAGCGGATCGACCGCGTGGAGAAGGCGGGAGCCTCCTCTCCGACCTGAGCACTTAAGCCGACGTCGCCGTTTACGGGCCGCCGAACGGAGCCCTCGCGGCCTGCCCCGTCCGCCCCTCCTCCTCCCCCCTCTCGCTCCCCTTCCGCGCGCGGCCGCCGTTCGCTACAATGGGAAGGACGCACAAGGCACGCCGATCGCGGACGGCCGATATACGGACCGCGACGCGAGGAACGGACGCAACTCCGGAGGAATTCCGATGGCCTGGCAGATGGCCGCCGATCCGGATCTCTGGCCCGCCCTGGTTTCGGTCGCCCTGACGCTGGTCCTGGGTCTCTACAGCTGGAACCGGCGCAGCGTGCGCGGGGCCCGCGCCTTCGCGGTCGGCTGCCTGTTCGCGTTGCTGTGGGGCATCGGGACGTGCCTGGAGATCGCGTCCCTGGATTTCGCCGCGAAGGTCTTCTGGGTTCGGTTCCACGCCCTCTGGCAGATCCCCATGGTGACCGCGCTCAGCTGGTTCTTCCTGCAGTACGCGGGGCTGGGCCGCTTCCTCACCCGCCGGACCCTCGTCCTGTTCTCCCTCCCCGCGCTGCTCGTCGTGTCCCTGATGCTCACCAACGACCTCCACCACTGGATCTGGACCTCGTTCTCGATGGACGCGCACATCGTCGCCCGGTACGGCGTCGCGACCTGGGCGTCGATCTGGTACGCCAACCTGCTCGGGATCGTCAACCTCGTCGCCCTGATCCGGCTGGCGGTGCGCTCTCCGCGGTTCTGGCAACCCGTGGCGCTCATGCTGGTCGGCCAGCTCACCGGGCGCGTCATGTACTTGCTGGACAGCGTGAACGGGCGGATCTTCACCCCGGGCGAGTCCGTCCTCGTCGTGATCGGCCTGTCCTGTTCCGTCTACGCGTACGCCCTGTTCCACTTCCGCGTCCTGGACCCGGTCCCGCTGGCGCGGACCGTCGCCACCGAGCAGATGGGGGACGGGCTGCTGGTGCTGGACCCGCAGGGGCGGATCGTCGACGCGAACCCGGCGGCGGCGCGGATCCTGGACCGGTCCGGCGCCGGCCTCCGCGGCCGGGAGGCGGCGGAGGCGCTGCCGCCCGAAGCCGGCGTGGAGACGAAGGATGGCCGACTCGCGCTCGGGAAGTCCGAGATCCGGTTGGGCGAAGGGGCTTCAGCCCGGTACTACGACGCGAGCCTCGCGCCCCTGACGGATCGCCGCGGCGAGGAGCTGGGTCACCTCCTGCTGCTGCACGACGTGACCGGCCCCCGCCACTCGCAGGAGTTCCTCCTCGAGCAGCAGCGGGTCGTCGCGACGCTCCAGGAGCGCGACCGGCTGGCCCGCGAGATGCACGACAGCATCGGTCAGGTGCTGGGCCACATCAGCCTGCAGGCGCAGGCCGCGCGGCAGTGGACGGCCGCGGGGAATCCCGGGAAGGCGGCGGAGATCCTGGACCGCGTGGCGGACGTCGCGCAGGAGGCCCACGCCGACGTGCGGGAGACCATCCTCAGCCTCCGGACCGGCTCGACGGATGAGTGGACCTTCCTCCACGCGCTGCGGAAATACCTGGACCTCTACCGCTCGTCCTACGGGATCGAGACGGCCCTGCACCTGCCGGACGGATTGGCGGAGGATGTGCTGCGCCCGGAGGCCGGCGTCCAGGTGATGCGCGTGATCCAGGAGGCGCTGAACAACGCCCGGCGGCACGGCGGCGCGCATCGCGTCGATGTCGCGTTCGAGCGGGGGGACGGGCGGGTCGGCATCCGCATCGCGGACGACGGCGCCGGGTTCGATCCGGATCGCCCGACGCCGCAGGCCGGCGCGCATTTCGGGCTCCCGATCATGCGGGAGCGGATGGAGCGGATCGGAGGGGCGCTGCGCATCGAGTCCCGGCCGGGGTCGGGCACCGCGGTCGTGCTGGACGTGCCCCTCGAGACGTGAACAAGGAGGGATCGGCATGAGGGTCCTGCTGGTCGACGACAACCGCCTGATGCTGGAGGGGCTGCAGAACCTCCTGGAAGCGCACGGCGTGGAGGTGGCGGGACTCGCCGAGGACGGGATCCGGGGAGCCGAGCTCGCGCGGACGCTGCGGCCGGACGTGGTCCTCATGGACATCCGCATGCCGCGCTGCGACGGGCTGGCGGCCACCCGCCGGATCAAGGCGGAGCGGCCGGAGCAGGCGATCGTGATCCTGACGACCTCCGACGACGAGCAGGACCTCTTCGAGGCCGTGAAGTCGGGCGCCTGTGGCTATCTCTTGAAGAGCATCCGCGCCGAGGCCCTGATCGACGCCCTGCAGCAGGCGCAGGAGGGCATCCCGCCCTTCTCACCCGGCCTCGCGCAGAAGCTGCTGGCGGAGTTCGCGCATCTCGGCGCGACGGCCGCGACGGCTTCGGTAGCCGCGGCCGCGGCGCCCGCGAAGGCGGCGATTCCGGGCGCGACGATCGCGGCGCCGGTCCCGGCTCCGGCTCCGGCGCGGGCCGGGCTGAACCCCCGCCAGGCCGAGGTGCTGTCGCTGCTCGCCCAGGGGCTGACCTACAAGGAGGTCGGCGCCCGGCTGCACCTCAGTCCGCGCACGGTGCGGTACCACGTCGCGGAGATCATGGCCCGCCTCCACGTCGAGAACCGCGCGCAGGTCCTGGCCTTCGCCGGCCGCAACGGCTTCGGGCAGGAGGCGCCGCCGGGATAGCCCGATCCCCCTGTCGGAAGCGTCAGTCCCTCCATGGAAACGGCAGTCGCAGGACTGTCGTTTTTCTGTCGTTCGGGCGAGTGCCGGACGCGGCGCGCACGTCTATCCTCGGGAGTATCGGAACGACGGGAGGAGGGGAAGCGCGTGGAAATGGAACAGCGGACGGACCGGCGGCAGCGGATCTGCATCCTGGGCGACTCCCTGATCCTCGGCGCGCTCGGGGAGAGCCTGCAGCGCGGGGGACGGTACGACCTGACCCGTCTCGCGCTCCCGGACGGGATCCGCACCCTCGACGCCGGCGCGGCCGACGCGATCCTCTTCGATCTGGAGTCCACCCGCGTGGAGACCGTCCTCTCCCTTCAGGAAAGCGATTCCCGGCTGCTGCTCGTCGGCATCAGTCCGGACGCCAACCTCGTCCGGATGTGGGTCGGCCGCCGGCTGCGGGAGCTGAGCATGCAGGGCTTGATGAACGAGATCCAGGAACAGCTGGTCGGAGACCCGGCGACGGGAGGAGGATGGACATGAGATTCTGGCAGAGGAAGAACGGGAAATCGGTCCGAGGGTCGGCGTTCGGCGTCGCGGCCGTCGCGCTCGTCCTGCTGATCGCAGCGGTGCGGGTGGCGGCGATGCCCGCCGGGCCCTTCACGCTGACCTACTCGGCGGGACCCAACGGAAGCATCGGACAGAACGCGCTGCAGATCGTGGAGCTCTTCGCGGACGGCGCTCCCGTCACGGCCGTCCCGGCCGACGGCTATCACTTCACGAGCTGGAGCGACGGGTCGACGCAGAATCCGAGGACCGACACCTGGGTCACGACGGATATCACCGTGATGGCCAGCTTCGCGATCAACCGGCTGACGGTGACCTATCTCACGGACGGCAACGGCACGATCTCGGGAACGACGCCGCAGACCGTCGACTACGGGACGAGCACGTCCGCCGTCGAGGCCGTCCCGAACGAGGGCTACCACTTCGTCGGCTGGGACGACGGCTCGACGGACAACCCGCGGACCGACCGGACCGTGTGGTCGAGCTTCGAGGTGACGGCCCTCTTCGAGATCGACACCTTCCTCCTGGACTACACGGCCGGCGACTACGGCTCCCTGTCCGGAGACACCTACCAGACCGTGGACTACGGGAGCGACGGCACCGCCGTCGAGGCTGTTCCGGATGTGGGCTATCACTTCGTCGCCTGGAGCGACGGCTCCACGGACAACCCGCGGACCGACCTCTCCGTCGTGGAGGACGTGACCGTGACGGCCGCTTTCGCGATCGACACCTTCACGCTGACCTACACGGCCGGCGACAACGGGTCCCTGTCCGGCGACGCCGACCAGACGGTCGACTACGAGGGCGACGGCACGGCCGTCACCGCGGTGGCGGACGAGGGGTACCGGTTCGACTCCTGGAGCGACGGCTCCACGGACAACCCGCGGACCGAGTGGACTGTCAGGGCGGATGTCGACGTGACGGCCCGGTTCGTCCTCCTGTGCACGATCACCTTCGATTCCCGCGGCGGAAGCGCGGTGGATTCCGTGGACGTGCCGCTCGGCGGCATGGTGCCCTACCCCGTCGCGCCCACGAAGGCGGACGCCTATTTCGCCGGCTGGTACAAGGAGGCGTCCTGCGAGAACCGCTGGCACACCCGCGTGGACCTCGTCGCCGACGACGTGACGCTCTATGCCAAGTGGACCGCGACGGCCCCGAGGATCGCGATCTTCGGCGACCAGTGGCCCGCGGAGACGGCGGCGAGGATCCTGGCCACCGGCTACTTCTCCGACGTGGACGTGTTCCCGATGGACGACGCGCCGGCCCTGGGCTTCCTGGAACAGTACCACGCCGTGCTGGTCTATACCGGCGGCACGTCGTTCCGGGACGCCGCCGGGTGGGGCGACGTCCTCGCGGACTACAGCGACGACGGCTACGGCGTCGTCCTGGCGATGTTCACCCTCGGCGAGCCCGGCGGCGCGATGGGACTGGACGGCCGGATCGTCACCGGCGGATACCTGCCCTATGCGCCGGCCGCCGCGGACAGCACGCACGGCCTCCGGCTCGTCGCCGACGCGTCGTCGCACCCCCTCCTCAACGGCGTCGCTTCCTTGTTCGGGGGCTCCGAGTCCTATCACTGCGGGATCGACCTCGCGGACGGCGCGACCCTCGTCGCGTCCTGGAGCGACGGCTGCCCCCTGGTCCTGACGAAGCAGCTCACGGCCGGACGGGTCGTCGGCCTGAACTTCTATCCGCCTTCCTCCGACGACCGGAGCGATTTCTGGGACGCGGCGACCGACGGCGACGACCTCCTGGCGAACGCCTTGGTCTGGTCCGCTTCGACGGGCACGGTCCTGTCGGCCCCGACGATCACGAGCGACGGCGGCGGTGCGACGACGCACGTCTACGCCAACGAGAACCGGACCGACGTGACCACGGTGACCGCCACGGACGCGGACGGCGGAACGCTGACCTACCGCATCGTCAGCGCCTACGACGGGTCGTTCTTCTCCATCGACGCGACGACCGGTGTCCTGGTCTTCCAGGAGGCGCCCGACTACGAGCATCCGCGCAGCGCTTACACGAGCAATGAGTACGACGTGCTCGTCGAGGTCAGCGACGGCCTGCTGACCGACACGCAGCTCATCAGCGTGATCGTCCAGGATTCTCCATTCGATCCTCCGTCGATCACCAGCGACGGCGGCGGCACCGAGGCTTGGATCGAGGTCTATGAAGGGACGACCGCCGTGACGACCGTGACCGCGACCGACCAGGAAGGCCGCACCCTGACCTACCGCATCGCCGGAGGATCGGATGCCGCGTTCTTCACCATCGACGCGAGCACCGGCGTCCTGGCGTTCCTCGCGGCGCCGGACATCGACGTCAAGGCCGACCTCGACGCCGACGGCACCTACGACCTCATCGTGGAGGCCAGCAACGACGTGTACTCCGATCACCAGATCCTCCACGTCATGGTGACGTCGAAATCGGCCCGGGTCCTTCTCGAGGAGCTCAAGGACTCCGTCTCCGACCTGCAGACCGCCGGCACGATCACCCGGAGCGTCGCCTCGGGCCTGAACCGGACCCTCGACAAGGCGATCGCGAAGATCGCCGCGGGCGATGAGGCGGGCGCGAAGAAACTGCTGAACGGCCTGATCACGACGATCGAGCGCGCGACGCCCCGGAAGATCCCGACCGCGACCTCGGATGAGCTGATCGCCCGCATCCAGGCGGCGATCCTGACGATCGGCTGAGGCGGGACCGCACGATAGGCGCGGAAGGCGCAATCGACGCCCCACCCCAATCCCGGAAGCCGGCTGCGTGCAGCCGGCTTCCGCGCGTTCCGGGGAGGGCGTCACTCCCTGCGGCCGGTTACTCCTCCCGCACGCCGGCGAAGATCTTCGACCGCTCGTAGGTCCCGAGGCCGGCCCCGTACTGCTGCGGGCTCACGCCCTCGAGGCGCTTGAACGCGCGCGAGAAGTAGTAGGGGTCCGAGAATCCGGTCGCGAGGGCGATCTCCTTGATCGGGTGCACGCCGTGGTGCTGCTGGAGCTGGCGCTTCGCGGCCTCGATGCGCAGGCGCGTCAGGTACGCGAGCGGGGACTGCCCCGTGCACGCCCGGAAGAGCTTGCGGAAATAGCGCGGGCAATAACCCGTCCGCTTCACCTCGCCCGCGAGGTCGAACGCAGGGTCCGCGTGGCCTCGGACCAGGGCGTTGAGGAACCGGTCGACGGCCGGGCTGCGTCGGCGCTCGCGCAGGCTCCAGCCCTCGAGCAGCCGATGCATGGCGTCGCCGAGCGCGTCGACGACCTCCTTCGCGTGGGGCTCGCCGCGCAGGTGCTGGTCGAGGGCGAGGGCGTGCAAGGCCCGGAACGTCCGGGCGTCGTCGTCCTCATAGACCTCGTAGGCGCCGCCGCAAAGAGGCGCGTAGTCCTTCACGAAGACGCAGCCGTCGATGAAGCCGTGCTCCGACACCTTGCGGTGGCGCACGTCCGGCGGGATGCACAGGATTGTCCCCTCGCGGAAGGGGACCGCGTCGTCGCCGATCCATGCGGTGCCGACGCCCGAGAGATTCAGGATGATCTCCCAGTAGCCGTGGGCGTGGAACGGGAAGTTCGTATAGGGCTTCGGGGACCGGTCGACGAGCAGGATGTCCATTGGCGCACCTCCGGGTGGACCGTTTCGTCCATCATCGTACCCCTTTCCTCCATTTCCCGGAAGGCCGCGCGCGGCTAGGATGGGGGTGGGCGGACGACCCTCCCGCAGGCGCGGGAACGGCCGGTCCGCAAGCCCGTTCCGACAAGGAGGGAATCCATGGGCGAGGTGAAGAGAGGGACCCCGAAGCGCGGCGTCTCGGTGTACAGCTACTGCCAGCTGCTGGGCGTGAGCATGACCCTGGAGGACTGCTTCAAGGACATCGCCGACATGGGCGCGACGACGTTCGAGCTGCTCACGAGCCACATCGACAACTACCCGAACCCGTCGCCCGCCTGGGTGGACCATTACTGGCGCCTGTGCGAGAAGTACAAGCTGCAGCCGGGCGAGCTCGGGCACTGGTCGGAGTCGCACCTGCATCGCGGCCCGCGGCAGACGGACGACCAGATGGTGAAGCAGATGGTCCGCGACTTCCAGCTCGCGAACCTGCTCGGGTTCACGACGCTGCGCACCAAGATCTCGACGATCAACGAATTCTGCGACCCGGAGCCGGGCTGGGAGGTCTACCTCGAGCGCGTCCTCCCCTACGCCGAGAAGTACGACGTGCGCATGTGCTCCGAGGTGCACCGCCCGACGAGCCTCACGCGCCAGCACGTGTTCGATTATCTCGAGTTCATCCGGCGGACCGGCACGAAGCATTTCGGCATCAACGTCGATTTCGGCACGTTCCAGAACAAGCCGAACCCGGGCGAGTCGGGGCGCCGCGCCGAGCGCGACCTCGAGGCCCTGAAATACGCGAGCCGGCCCGAGGACGTGCTCGCCGTGCTGCCGTACGCCTACGCCTGCCATGCGAAGTTCAACCACGTCACGGAGGACTTCCAGGAGGAGACGATCCCCTACAAGGAGGTGCTCGAGCTGATGGTGAGCCACGGCTGGAGCGGCTTCCTCCTGTCGGAGTACGAGGGTCCGAACCGGGACGACTTCTCGTTCCTGAGCGACCAGCTCCGCCGCCAGCACGTGATGATGAACCGGATCCTGGGCTACTGAGGGGAGAGGTGAGCGAGATGGTGGAGAAGGAACGGATCCAGCTTCGGGGCTTCCACAACACCTACGGCGCCGACGGGAAGGCCGACGGCTTCGAGTTCTGCGTGCGGACGGGCTACTACAAGGGGCTCTGGCTGTCCCAGTTCCGCACGGGGCCGGTCACGGTCGACGGCGAGGTCTTCGCGAAGGATCAGCTCGTGTGGAACTTCGGGACGATCGACTACACGGCCGACGAGATGTACGACGCGGACGTCTACTGGCAGGTGAACACGGTCGCGACCGTGAGGATCCGGAAAGCGGGCGGCCTGTCGCAGGGCTACCACGACGTCGGGATCCAGTTCGGCTGGGTGTGCAACTACAACAGCGAGCCGGAGAAGGAGTTCGACGGCAGCGGCCTCGGCAACGCGGCCGTCATGTTCGGCGGCGGCGCGCAGCGGCGCATGCTGCTGGTGAGGTAGGTCCGGGGCCGGTCGCGTCCGGCTCGGCCGGGCCTGCCCGGTGCCTCCGTGCCGGCCTCCCGGCGCATCCGTGCTCGCCTCCCCCGCCTTATGGTACCCTGAAGGCATCCGGCGCCGGAGGGAGGGAAGTCGGCCGTGCGGGTCTGGTGGGACAAGGCCAGGGAAGTGCTCGCGTCGATGGCCCCGGTGCTGGGGATCGTCGTCGTCCTCGGGCTGACGGTCGCGCCGCTGAGCGGCCGCGAGTTCCTGCAGTTCCTCCTCGGCGCCCTGCTCTTCGCGCTCGGGCTGACCGTGTTCCTCGTGGGCGTGGACCGGAGCGTCTCCCCGTTCGGGCAGCGGATGGGCGATCTGATGGTCCGCCCCAACCGCGTCTGGATCGTGGCCGTCGCGGGCGTCGGGCTCGGGTTCCTGGTGTCGGTCGCGGAGCCGGACCTGCACATCCTGGCGGGCCAGATCGCCTTCGTGACGGACGGCTTCCTGTCGAAGTGGACGGTCGTGCTCGTCGTGTCAGGCGGCATCGCGGCGCTCGTCGCGGCGGGCCTGCTGCGCAATCTCTACAACATCCCGCTCTACCGCGTCCTCACGGTCCTCTACGGGATCATCTTCGCGCTGGCGATCCTCTCGTCGCCCGTCTTCTTCGCGATCTCGTTCGACGCGTCGGGCGCGACGACCGGGGCCGTCACGGTGCCGTTCATCCTCGCGCTCGCGCTGGGCGTGGCCGCCCTGAAGAAGGACAGCAAGGCCTCCGAGAAGGACAGCTTCGGCCTGGTCGGCACGGCGTCCGCGGGCGTGGTGCTGGCCGTCCTGGTCCTCGGCCTCTTCCTGCCGCGGCGGGAATTCGCGGGGACGATCGACTTCGGCGCGCCGCCGACGGACCTGCCGGCCTTCTACGCGAAGGAGCTGCTCCACCAGGCGGGCGAGGCGCTGTACGCGATCGTACCGCTGTTCGTGCTGTTCCTGCTGAGCCAGCTCTTCCCGAGGGCGTGGAAGCGCCGGGCGTTCCTGCGCGGGGCGGGCGGCTTCGGGTACGCGTTCCTCGGCCTCTCGCTGCTGCTCGCGGGCGTCAACGGCGGTTTCATGGACACCGGCCGCGAGCTCGCGTCCCGCCTCGCCCTGCGCGACGGGAAGGCCTGGCTGGTCGTCGTGGCGCTCGCGCTCGGGCTCGTCACGGTGCTGGCCGAGCCGGCGGTGCACGTCCTCACGCGGCAGATCGAGGCGGTCACGAGCGGCTCCGTGCGGCGCAGCGCGGTGCTCGTCGCGCTGTCGGCGGGCGTGGGCGCGGCGGTGGCGCTCTCGATCCTGCGGATCCCGATCCCCGCCCTCCAGCTCTGGCACCTCCTGGTGCCCGCCTTCGCGCTCGCGCTGGTCCTCGCCAACATCGGCCCGAAGCTCTTCGTCGGCATCGCGTTCGACGCCGGCGGGGTCGCCTCCGGCCCCATGACCGCGACCTTCATCCTCGCCTTCGCGCAGGGCGCCGCCAACGCCACGCACAGCGCGAACGTCCTCGTCGACGGGTTCGGGGTGATCGCCCTGGTGGCGACGACCCCGATCGTGACCCTGCAGATCCTGGGCCTGGTCTATCGGGCCAAGACGAAGAAGAAGGAGGTGCGCGTCCGTGCGAAACGGTGAGCGAACGGACTGCGGCGTCCGCCTGCTGGCGGTGGTCGTCGACCGGGGTCTCGGGAGCCGGGTGCTCCGGCTGGCCCGGAAGAACGGCATCGCGGGCGGGACGATCCTGCTGGCGGCCGGGGTCGGCGTGCCCTGGGCGCCCGCCTGGGCGGACCCGGCGGACGAGGAGAAGGATCTCGTGCTCATGGTCGCCGGCGCCGAGGCGCTGGCCTGCGCGGTGCCGTCGCTGGACCGCGTCTTCCATTTCTCGAAGCCCCACCGCGGCGTCGCGTTCCACGCGCCGCTGTCCGCCCTCTCCGGAACCACGCATTGCACCGCGGGGTCTTCGGACCCCGACGCCAAGGAGGTCGCTCCCATGTTCCAGGCTGTCGTGACCATCGTCGACAAGGGCCTCGCGGAGACCGTGGTGGAGGCCGCGGAGTCGGCCGGCGCGCACGGCGCGACGATCGTGAACGCCCGCGGGGCGGGCGTCCACGAAACCGCGCGGCTCTTCTCCATGGACGTCGAACCCGAGCGCGAGGTCGTGCTGGTGCTGGCGGCCGAGGCCGACGCCGAGGCGATCCGCACCGCCATCTGCCGAGCGGCCTGCCTCGACGAGCCGGGCCGGGGCCTGCTCTTCTCGCTGCCCGTCAAGAACGCCTGCGGCCTCGGGGGCTGAGGGGGAGGCGGGACGAGGCGCGGGGCGCGGCGGGACGGAGGGCGCGGGGGGCGCGGTCTTCGTACCTACCGCGCCGGGCGCTGGAACAGCGTCTTCGCGTAGCTGTCGATATCGTCGGGGCCGAGCATCGCGTACTTCTCCTTCACAGCCGTGAAGTATGCGCCGATTCGCTCCTTCGGAATCACGCGCTGCGACGGCCTGCCTTCCGGAATATCCTGCCTCGCTTCGAGCCAGGGCAGTTCCGCATGGGTGAATCGCTCGAGCGTCTTGGCGCTGTAACAGCAGAGATGCATCACGACGCTGTCGATCACAGCGAGCTCCAGGCTGGAGAAAGCATCGACA
>CAIXGU010000296.1 GCA_903919045.1 uncultured Eubacteriales bacterium
CCGGGCCGCGCGGTCGGCCGGCCTCCCGGACGCCCGCCCGCCGTTCCGCTGGGCGGACGAGGCGGAGCTCCCGGCGCTCGCCGTTCCGAAGGCCTTCCAGAAGGTCTGGGCGGCGGCGTGCGCGGCGCCCGCCGTATCGTCCGAGGTTTACAGGGACCCGGAAGCGCCCTAGAATCGAGACACGGACGCGGCGCGCACGAACGGCGCCGCGGCGACGGAAGGGAAGGGATCGCGATGGACGCGGTGAACGCCAGGGCCAGCTGGGAAGAGCACGCGAGGCAGCTCCGCGAGGAGGTCCTGCGGCTCAAGGCCGAGCGCGGCGCCGTGCTGGTGGCCCACAACTACCAGCGCGACGAGATCCAGGAGATCGCCGACCTCGTGGGCGATTCGCTCGCCCTCGCGCGGTTCTGCGCGGCGTCGCCGTCGCGGCTGATCGTGTTCTGCGGCGTGCACTTCATGGCCGAGAGCGCGAAGGTGATGAGCCCGGAGAAGACCGTGCTGCTGCCCGAGATCGACGCGGGATGCCCGATGGCCGACATGGTCGACGAGGTCGCCCTGCGCGCCTGGAAGGCCGAGCACCCGGGCGTCGCCGTCGTCGCCTACATCAACTCGTCCGCGGCCGTGAAGGCCGAGAGCGACGTGATCTGCACCTCCTCGAACGCCCTCGCGGTCGTCCGCGCGCTCGGCGCGCCGGAGATCCTGTTCCTGCCGGACTGCAACCTCGGCGCCTACGTCGCGCGCCAGATGCCGGAGATCAAGGTCCACCTCTGGCCCGGGTTCTGCATCACCCACCACCGCGTCCGCCCCGAGGACCTCGCCGCCGCGCGCAAGGCGCACCCCGACGCGCTGCTGCTCGCGCACCCCGAGACGCAGCCCGACATCTGGGAGCAGGCGGACTTCGTCGGCAGCACGAAGCAGATCATCGACTACGCCGCGAAGAGCCCGGCGAAGAAGTTCCTCATCGGCACCGAGATGGGCGTGATGTGGAAGCTGCGCAAGGACAGCCCGGACAAGACGTTCTACCTGCTCGCGCCCGGGATGGTCTGCCCGAACATGAAGAAGATCACGATGCGCAGCGTGCGCGACGCGCTCGCCGAGACGAAGTACGACATCCAGGTGCCCGCGGACGTCGCCGCAGGCGCTCGGCGCGCGCTCGAGCGGATGCTGGCGGTGCAGGCATGAACGCGCCGGACGCCCCCGCCCCCGCCTCCGCCTCCGCGCCCGCGCCGTTCCTCGCGGCGGGCCGGCGCCCGTCCTCCGTCGAGCGCCACGACGTCGTCGTCGTGGGCAGCGGCATCGCCGGCGTCTACACGGTGCTGAACGCGCCGGAGGCCCTCGACGTCGCGCTCGTCACCAAGGAGACCCTCGACATCTCCAACTCCTCGCTCGCCCAGGGCGGCATCGCCGTGTCCCTCGGCCGCGACGACTCGCCCGAGCTGCACCTGCAGGACACGCTCTACGCCGGCGCCGGCCTGTGCGACGAGGACGTCGTGCGCGTGCTCGTGAACGAGGCGCGCCCCGTGATCCAGGACATCTGCACCCTCGGCGTCGACTTCGACCGCAAGGAGCGCCCCGCCGCAGGCCCCGCGCCGGAGGGCGTCGCCCAGCTCGCGCTCAACCGCGAGGCCGCGCACAGCCAGAACCGCATCATCCACGCCGGCGACACGACCGGCAAGGAGGTCTGCGACAAGCTCACGGCCGTCCTGCTGCGCCGCCCGCGCGTGCATGTGCGGGAGCGGACGATCGTCCTCGACCTCCTCGTCCGCGACGGCGCCTGCTGCGGCGTGTCGGTCTTCGACGAGTCGACGGGCGAGGTGCGCCTGCTCCTCGCCGACGTGGTCGTCTGCGCGACCGGCGGCTACGGCCAGATGTACGCGAACACCACGAACCCCGCGGTCGCGACCGGCGACGGCGCCTGCTTCGCCTACCGCGCGGGCGTGCCGCTCATGGACCTCGAGTTCGTGCAGTTCCACCCGACCGTCCTGCACCACCCGCAGAACACCACGTTCCTGATCTCCGAGGCCGTCCGCGGCGAGGGCGCGCTGCTGCGCAACCTCCGCGGGGAGCGGTTCATGCCCGACTACCACGAGATGGCCGAGCTCGCCCCGCGCGACGTCGTGTCGCGGAGCATCTTCGCCGAGATGAACCGCCACGGCGACGACCACGCCTGGCTCGACATCACGGCCCGCAGCCGCGAGGACCTGCAGGCGCGCTTCCCGAACATCTACCGCACGTGCCTCGGCTACGGCATCGACATGGCCAAGGACTTCGTCCCCATCGCGCCCGCCGAGCACTACTGCATGGGCGGCATCCGCACCGACGTGTTCGGCCGCACCGGCATCGCCGGCTTCTACGCGTGCGGCGAGGCGGCCTGCAACGGCATCCACGGCGCGAACCGCCTGGCCAGCAACTCGCTGCTCGAGGGGCTCGTCTTCGGGCGGCGCATCGGGCAGGAGATCACGGAGGTGCTCGCCCGCCGCGACCGCCGACGCCACGCGCACGACGAGCGCCACTTCACGCGGCTGCTCGACGTCCCCGACCCGCGCCCGACCCTCTCGCCCTGGGAGGAGGAGGGGCTGCGCGCCCAGCTGCGGCGGACCATGACCGACAAGGTCGGCATCGTGCGCACGCGCGCCGGCATGGAGGAGGCCCGCGCCTGGCTCGACGCCCTGTCGGCGCGGCTCGACGCCCATCGCCCCGTCGGCGTGCACGGCTACGAGCTGCGCAACCTCGTCCTGCTCGCGCGCCTGACCGTCGGGTGCGCCCTCGCCCGCGAGGAGAGCCGCGGCGCCCACTTCCGCGCGGACTTCCCGAAGACCGACGACGCGCGCTGGGTCATGCACCAGACCCGGCGCCTCGGCGACCCGCTGTAGCGCCACCCGCCCCGCCGGCGCGCGCCTGCACGGCGCCCCCGATCCGCCGGCCCGCCCGGCACGAGGAGGACCCCATGCTCGACCGCCTGTACCTCGACCGCGTGATCGACGCCGCCCTCGCGGAGGACATGCCCCTCGGCGACGTCACGACCGACGCCCTCGTCCCCGAGGACGCCGCCTGCCGCGCCGTCCTCCTCGCCAAGTCCCCCGTCGTGCTCGCCGGGATCGACGTCGCGCGCCGCGTCTTCGAGCGCCTCGATCCCGCCGTGTCGTTCACGGCGCACTTCGCGGACGGCGCCCGTCTCCCCGTCGGCGCCCGGATCGCCGGGATCGCCGGCAACGCCCGCGCGGTCCTCAAGGCCGAGCGCACCGCCCTGAACCTCCTGCAGCGCATGTCCGGCATCGCCACCCGCACGGCCGAGTACGTCGCCGCCGTGCAGGGCACCCGCGCGCGCATCGTCGACACCCGCAAGACCGTCCCCGGCCTGCGCCGCATCGACAAGGCCGCGGTCGTCGCCGGCGGCGGCACGAACCACCGCCACGGCCTGTCCGACGGCGTGCTGATCAAGGACAACCACATCGTCGCGGCCGGCGGCATCCGCCCGGCCGTCGAGACCGCCCGCGCCCGCGTCCCGCACACCGTGCGCATCGAGGTCGAGACCGAGTCCCTGGCGCAGGTCCGCGAGGCGCTCGACTGCGGCGCCGACATCATCATGCTCGACAACATGGACCTCGCGCGCATGGCGGAGGCCGTGTCCGTGATCGCCGGCCGCGCCCTCGTCGAGGCGTCGGGCAACGTGACCCTCGAGCGGGTCCGCGCGATCGCCGAGACCGGCGTCGACCTCATCTCCATCGGGGAGCTGACCCACTCCGTGAAGGCCGCCGACATCTCCCTGCGGTTCGAGTAGCCTTCGAGCAGCCGCCGGGCGCACCGCCCGAGGAGGTATCCATGGCCGCTCTCGCCGTCTTCTTCTCCGACCCGCTCGGCGCGATCTTCCCCGGCACCCTCGTCGACTACCTCGCCGTGGCCCTCACGTCGACCGCGGTCTACCTGTTCATCGTCCTCGCGATCCGCCTCTTCGGGAAGCGCGAGCTCGCCCAGCTCTCCGTCACCGACCTCGTGTTCATCCTGCTCATCAGCAACGCCGTGCAGAACGCCATGGTCGGCCCGAACGTCTCGCTCGGCGGCGGCCTCGTCGCCGCGGGATCCCTCTTCGTCGTGAACGCGCTCTTCAAGCAGCTGCTGCGCGCCTTCCCCAAGTTCGGCAAGGCCGTCGAGGGCGAGCCGATCGTCCTCGTGCACCGCGGCCAGCTGCTCCAGAAGGGCATGAAGGCATCCGGCCTCTCGCGCGAGGAGCTGGACGAGGCCATCCGGGAGCACGGCGTCGCGCATCTCCGCGACGTCGACCTCGCGGTCCTCGAGGTGGACGGCAACCTGTCCGTCCTCTCGTCGGACTACCGGACCCGCACGAGCGCGATGCGCAAGCGCCGCGGGCGCGCGCGCCGCAAGACGGATGCGACGTAGGGCGCAGGGCGCGGGAGCCGCGCCGCGCGAGACGCAGGGACGCGCAGGAGGGGCCGGCGGAAAAGCCGGCCCCTCCTTGCTTCGTGCGCGGGACGCGTCAGACCTGCCCGGACGCCGTCGGGCGCCTCTCCGCCGCCTCGGCCTTCAGGCCCGCTTCGCAGGGCGCGTTCGCCGCGCAGAGCACGGCGGCGGATTGAACGAATGCGAACGGCACCAGCAGGATCGCCAGCGCAAGGTCCGTTCCTTCGAGCTCGAGCAGCGTGAGGGCGATCCAGCCCAGGAAGGCGAGGAGCCCGACGAGGATCCCCAGCGCCCACGCCGCCGGGTGCAGCCAGGCGAACCCGGCGAGCCGCCGCGCGCGCTTCCGGGCGCCGAGCTCCCTCATGCGACGAACGAGCCGGACGACGTTCCGGATGCCGAGGGCGAGCGAGGCGAGGACGCCCGCGCCTGCGAGGACCAGGAGGACGAAGGCGAGGAGGTTCAGCAGGAAGCTCTCGTCGAAGGCAGTCGGATAGACCCACGACGCGAGCAGATAGACCGGCAGCACCGCGAATGGCGGCAGGACCGCGAGCCAGGCGAGGACGGCCGCGTTCCAGCGGGTCGCGGGAGCGGACGTCGCCTCGCCGGGCGGTGCGTCCGTCCCCGGCGCCGTCGCGGCGGGGACCACCGGTCCCGGCTCTTCCGCCATCCCCTCGGCTACGGCGACGATCCGCGCGAGCAGGACGCCTTCGACGAGCTGCTTCGCGACCAGCGCGACGAGCACGACGGCCAGGAAGCCGAAGTCGCCGAAGCGATGCATGGACGCCCAGATCAGGAAGGCACTGACGGCGAGCGCCAGCGCCAGGTCGACGAAGAAGACAGCGCGCAGGAAATGGATCGGCGCACGCCGGACCAGGAGCTGGAAGAGCAGGAGCGCGGCCAGGACGCCGAGCAGCGCAAGGACCGCGACGGGCAGGACCTCCTGCATCAGGTCGAGCTGGAAGTGCGTGGGGGACTCCTCCCCGAACATGCCTACGTCTCCTTCTTGCCGGACGCCGCCAGCATCGCGGCTGCGGTCGTCGCGACGGCGGCCGTGGGGAAGGCGGCGAGCACGGCGAGCGCGAGGATTCCGAGGGAGACCGTCGGCCCGAATCCGTACTCGGACGTCATGCTACCGAACACGGTGGAGAGCGCCCCGAGCGCGGACGCGACGGGGAAGGAGGCGAGGAAGAGCCAGCCGAGGCGCGCCAGCCGGCGAGCGGCGACGGGGGCGCCGCGGGCCTTCAGGTCGCGCGCGGCGCGGATCGGCACGAGGATGGACTGGGCGAGGCAGAGGAGCGCGGCCAGGGCGAACAGGACCAGGAGCAGGCCCGCTACCGCGCTCTCCTGCTCGTTCGGGAGGAGCGCGGTCAGCAGGACCAGGGCGAAGACGAGGAGGGGCGCGGCCGGCGACAGCCAGCGCAGGATCCGCGTCCTCTCGTGCTCCGGCCCCTTCGGGTCCGCCATCCACCCGAGCCCGGGCTGCAGGGCCAGCAAGGCGGCGTCATAGGCGAGCTTGATCAGGTAGGCCATCCCGACGACGGCGACGCCGCCGAACATCCCGTAATCCTGCCGGACCGCCCAGAGAAGGAAGAGGGCGAACACAGCGAGGCCTACGGGCGCGCCGATCGCGCTCTCCCAGAGGAACCAGCGCGGGCGGCGCCGCAGCCAGCGGACGAAGACCAGCCCGGCGAGGGCGTCGAGCGCGAGGATTCCGGCGGCGATGGGCAGGACGACATCGGTGAGCGTCGTCTCGATGGCGGTCGGACCGGAGAACCAGTTCATGTCAGGGTCACCCCCTCTTGTCCTTCCTCCATCCTACACCTTCAGCGCCTCCTCCAGCGGTATCCGGCTGGGCACGGAATGAAGGGTCGGACGGCCTCTTCCCGCATCTTCGCAGGTCGTCGCTGCACCCCCTTGACATACTGTATGACGCATACTATAATACGAATCACAACATAGTGCGATGCACGATGATGGGAGGTGAACGGCATGGGAGAGAACGAGACGACGCTCGGCGCACTGGCCTCCGAACTGCGCCGCGGGACGCTGGTCCTGAGCGTGCTCAGCCAGCTCGAGGAGCGTCGGTACGGCTACTCGCTCGTCCAGCGGCTGGCCGAGCGCGGGCTCGACGTGGACCAGAGCACGCTCTACCCGCTGCTGCGGCGACTCGAGGAGCGGCAGCTGCTCGACAGCGACTGGTCGCTCGAGGAGTCGCGGCCGCGGCGCTACTACGTGCTCAGCGCGGCCGGACGGCAGCTGCTGGCGGACCTGACGAAGGAATGGGACCGGATGGTGGAAGTCCAGGAGCGCCTGCTGGGGCGCTCGCCAACCGGATCCGGGACGAAGGAAGAGAAGGAGTGATCGCGATGGAACTGATGGAACGCTACCTCTACGACATCGGCCGGCGCCTCCCCGCGAAGCAGCGGGAGGACATCGTGAAGGAGCTCCGCTCCCTGCTCCAGGACGCCCTCGACGCGCGCTGCGCAGGACGGGCGCCCACGGAAGAGGACGTCGCCGCGGTGCTCCGGGACTTCGGGTCTCCGACGGAGGTCGCCGCCCGCTACGCCGGGGAGCGCTACCTGATCGGTCCGCGGATCTTCGACCTGTGGTGGCTCGTGCTGCGCATCGTCGTCCTCTGCATGCTGGGCGGCCTGCTCGTCGCGCTCGGCGTGTCGCTCGCCTTCGACACGGCGACGCTCGAGAGCGCCTTGAAGCGCATCGCCGACTTCTTCGCCAGCGCCGTGACCTCCGTCTTCACGGCTTTCGGGTACGTGACCGTGATCTTCTTCCTGATCGAGCGCGCCCGGCGCGACAAGGGCGCCAAGGAGAAGCTCGAGCAGAAGATCTGGGACCCGAAGGACCTGCCGCGCGTGCCGGTCCGCGTCGACCGCGTCGGTCCCGTCGGCCCCGTCGTCGCGATGGTCTTCACGCTCTTCGCGATGTGGCTCTTCAACCTGCACCCGGAGCTGATCATGGTCTTCCGCAGCCTGGGCGAGGACGTGCACTGGATCGACGGCATTCCGGCGCTCAACCCGGCCGCGCTGGCCGCCTACCTGCCGCTGTGGAACATCGGCTGGATCGCGGGCCTCGCGCTGCAGGCCGTCCTGTTCGGCCGCGGCCGCTGGGAGCTCGGCAGCCGGATCGCCCACATCGCCCTGCAGGTCTTCAACATCGGGGTGTTCGGGTTCATGATGGGCGGCCCGGCGCTGCTCCGCCCCGAGGTGTTCGCGGGCTGGCCGGAGGTCGCGGTGCTGAACGACATGGTCGCCGGCTCGTTCCGCTGGCTGTTCCTGATCCTCATCGTCGTGACGGCGATCGATGTCATCAAGAACCTCGTGCTGGTCGTCCGCCGGGCGTTCGAGAAGACGGCGGCGTAGGGCGGCGCGGGCGCCGGAGTCGAATCCCCTTCCGGGAAGTCCTCCAATTCGTTGAGATCTGGAGATCTCGAGGACCTGGAGGACTTCCTGCGTGCGGATGCTTCTCGCGCCCGAGGAGCGGCGGCCCGCCATTGTGCTAGAATGACGGCGGACGCGCGCCGCGGCGCGCGGAAAGGCGGAACGAGATGGTCAAGCCGCACATCCGCATCCTCAAGGACGGACCCCTGGTCGTCTCCGGAGACGTGCCGCTCTACCGCAGCACGATCCTGACGGACGCCGAGGGCTACTCGATCGGCTATTCGGACCCCGTCCGCGTCCCGACCGGCGAGACCTACCAGCTCTGCCGCTGCGGAGGCTCGGCGCACCCGCCGTTCTGCGACGGCTGCCACCGTTCGACCGGCTTCGACGGCACCGAGACCGCCGACCGGCGCCCCTACGCCGAGCAGGCGGAGACGACCGAAGGCCCCGGTGCCGTCCTCTACGACGTCCTGCCCCTCTGCGCCGGCACGCGCCACTGCTCGATCGCCCAGGGAGACACCTGGGAGCTGACCGAGCGCTCGGGTGATCCCGAGAGCAAGGAAGCCGCGATCCGCACCGCGCAGCTCTGCCCGGCCGGGCGGCTCGTGATCCGCGAAGCCGGCGCCGCCGACGTCCTCGAGCCCGACCACGCGCCTTCGATCCTCCTCCTCGAGGACCCCGAGGGCGGCGCGTCCGGCCCGATCTGGGTCCGCGGGCGCATCCCCGTCGAATCCTCCGACGGCACGCCCTACGAGGTCCGCAACCGCGTGACCCTGTGCCGCTGCGGGATGTCCCGCAACAAGCCGTTCTGCGACGGCACGCACCTCCGCGAGGGCTGGACCGAGAAGCACGCCTAGGGAACCGCCGCGCGCCCCCGCGCGTCCAAAGGGCAGGACCGCCGGCCGGTCCGCCCGCGCCGCCGCATCCCGAAGGAGGGAATCCCATGAGAAGCCGCACGCCCTTCGCCTTCGCGCTCCTCGCCGCGCTGCTCGCGCTCGTCCTGCCGCTCGCCGGCTGCAGCCTCCTGAAGGCCGAGCCCGTCTACGCCACCGAGGGGCACCTCGACACCGTCAAGACCGTCGACGGCGCGAAGCTCGACCCGCAGCTGTCGGCCGGCACGCTCGCCTTCTCGCTCGCGCTCTACGACCGTCTGCGCGAGGACGCCGAAGGCGCGTTCGTCTCGCCCGCCAGCGTGTTCCTCGCCCTCGCGATGGCCCGCAACGGCGCCGCCGGGGAGACCGCCGCCCAGATGGACGCGATGTTCGGCTTCACCGGCGCTTCGCTCGACGCGATCGACGGCTTCGCCCGCGACCTCCAGTACCTGATCCGCGGCCGCACCCCGTCCGCCTTCGAGCTCGCGAACTCGCTGTGGATCCGCGATACCTTCCAGGACAAGGTGAAGAAGGACTTCCTCGACCGCAACGCGTCGTACTTCGGCGCCGCGATCCAGGCCCTCGACTTCAGCGCGCCCGCCGCGCGCGACACGATCAACGCCTGGGTCGCCAAGAACACGAAGGACCGCATCCAGACGATCCTCGACGACGCGATCGACCCGTCCTCCGTGATGTTCCTCGTCAACACGATCTACTTCAAGGCCGATTGGCGCACCGCGTTCGACAGGACCGAGACCGTGGACGCCGCGTTCCATGCGAAGTCCGGCGACGTGGAGGTGGCCATGATGAAGCGCATCGACGCGTTCGGCTACTTCGAGAACGCCGACCTGCAGGCCGTCCGGCTGCCGTACGCCGACGGGCGCACGTCCATGGTCGTCCTCCTCCCGAAGGTCAGCCGCGAGTCCGTCGCCGCCGCGCTGACCCCCGACCTCTGGAACGCCGTCCTCGCGGGCGTCTCCGAAGGCAACACCCGGATGGTCCTCCGCATGCCGCGCACGAAGTACGAGTTCAAGGCCGAGCTCAAGGGCCCGCTCGCCGACCTCGGCATGCCGGTCGCCTTCACCGATTCCGCGGACTTCTCCGGCATCTCCGACCAGGGCCTGCTGATCGGCAGCGTGCTTCACAAGACGTTCCTGCTCATCGACGAGAAGGGCACCGAAGCCGCGGCCGCGACCAGCGTCGACATCCGCGTCACCTCGATGCCGACCGAGCCCGACCTGAAGGTCACGCTCGACCGCCCGTTCGTGGTGGCCATCGTCGATGACGCATCCGGGCTCCCGCTCTTCCTCGGGAACATCGACGAGCCGCAGCCGTAAGCAGGATCGCGGCGCGGTGCCAGGCCGCGCCGCGACGCCCACCGCGCCGCGACGCCCGCCGCTCCGGGCGCAGGAAGGGCCGCCGTCCCCACCGTAACGGCGGCCCTCCGCATGCGCTGACGAGTGCCCGCGCCTGTCGCGACTCCCGCGCCGCGGCCGCCCTCCGCGGCCCTACGGCACCGTCTTGCGCAGCGGGAGCTCCGCATCCGACCGCAGCACCCGGATCAGCGCCGGCACGTCCTCGACGCGCTCCGGCAGCCACATCCCACCGCGCCCGATGCTGGTCGCGTGGTGGAAGTCGGTGCCCGACGTCTTCCGCTTCCCGTGCCGCTGCGCGAACGCCTCGGCGGGCGGGTTCTCGCCCGCCTCGTTGCCGCCGTTGTACGTCTCCACGGCGTCGAGGAGCGACGGGTCGGCGACCTGGACGCCGAGGCGGAACGGGTGGGCCTGGATGACGTAGAGGGAGTCGGACGGCAGGAGCGTCCGGATTCCCTGGATCCCGATTTCGTACAGGTAGGGGTAGTTGTAGAGGAAGTCCGGCTCGAGGCCGAGCAGCAGGAAGTCGGTGTAGCCGGTCTTCGTGACCGTCAGCTCGAGGCCCGGCAGCACGACCAGCCCGAGCCGGTCGCCTTCCTCCTTCGCCGTCTCGTACCCGACGCGGTACCGGTCGACGATCCTCGACCAGGTCTTCAGGCCGAACGTCTCGAACGTCCAGTCGTTGTAGTGGTCCGTGATCACGATGCCGGCGTACCCGGCCTCCTGGTGCAGGCGGACGACCTCGCGCGCCGGCACGCGGGCGCAGGGGCTCACCTCGGAAGTGTGCACGTGCGTGTCGTAGAGGTACTGTCCGGGTCTCGGCGGAATGGGGAGCTTGGGGGCCATCCAGCGTCCTTTCCCTGTGTTCGGCCACAGCGTCTCCCATTATACCGGGGCCGGAATGCGACCGCCACCCGAGCCCGGGACGGGCACGGGTCGGGTCCACGCCAGGCCTTCGCAGGGCATCCGCCGAGCGGCTCCCCGGGCCCTCCGCACACCGTCTCCGCCGCCCCCCGCCCGGCTCTGGGGGCGGATTGACAGACCCTGCCCCGCCCCTTATACTTGCCTATGCCACAGTCGCGGGTGTAGTTCAATGGCAGAACCTCAGCTTCCCAAGCTGATCGCGAGGGTTCGATTCCCTTCACCCGCTCCATACGCCCTTATAGCTCAGTCGGTAGAGCGCATCCATGGTAAGGATGAGGTCATCAGTTCGATTCTGATTAAGGGCTCCATGAAAGGCCGCATCCCGTAAGGGTTTGCGGCTTTTCCATATTCTCGTTGTTTGCGGAATATTACAGAAATTCTGGCCGATTCTGGCCAGTTCTGGCGGGGTTGGACAACTACTGGACCACTACTGAGCGCGAATCAATAAGGAAATCTGCAAAAATGATGACTACAGGAGATAGATTACTCCTTGATATTTCTCCCTTGGATATGGATCGGGTCCTGTCCGTTCGTTGCACTCACGACAATCGTGTTTCCCTGCCCCTCGCCGAGTGCCTGCAGTATACGGAGTTGGTACAGAGAAGGATTTCCCTCCAGCATCTTTGCCGCATTGGCGAGACTCCGAAGGGCTGCGATTTCATTCCGGGCCTTCTCTAGAGATGCCAGACCTTCCTGCTTGGCGGCCATGACTTGGACATATCCCTTCTTGATCTCCCCGGAAAGAGCGATATCCTTGATATCCAGTTTCAACAGACGGAAGCCGAGATCCGCGATATCGCCTTCGATTCCCGTACGGATCCGGTCGACGAAATCCTTCTGGTTCTGCAGTAGATCCTCCAATGAGGTGACGACTGCGGCTCTTCTCAATCCCAATTGGAGCACGGCGTACATCTTCTCCATCGGCTGGCCTTCGATCACATGTGCCTTGACCGGGTCTGTGTACTGGTATGTCGCAAGCATTGTCAATTTCACGGGGATGTTCCCC
>CAIXGU010000297.1 GCA_903919045.1 uncultured Eubacteriales bacterium
CGGCTGGGCCTGAAGACCGGCGAGAAGGAGCCGCTCGGATTCCTCGTGCTCGGCCTGATGCTCCAGGCGTCGGACGGAGCGGCGATCGCCCTCGCGGAGCAGGTCTCCGGCGAGGAGTCCGTCTTCGTGGAGAAGATGAACGAGCGCGCGGCCGCCCTCGGGATGGGATCGACCGTCTTCGCGAATTCCACCGGCAGGACCGCGGAGGGCCAGGCGACGACCGTCGCGGACGCGGCCCGCTTCTTCCGCAAGGCGTTCGCGAACCCGGCCTTCCTGCGGATCTTCCAGACGAGGGACACGTTCTACGTGTTCCCGGACCGCACGAGCCACCACTTCACGAACCGGATCGACTCCGCCTGGTCCTTCGCGGACACGATGAAGGGCGGACTCCGGGGCGACGACGGCACCGCCTCCCTCGCCTTCACGGCGACGGACCGCGGCTTCACGTTCCTCTGCGTCACGGCGGGGGACCGTTCCGACCGCGTGCCGTCGGATGTCGAGCGCATCGCGGCCGGCGTCTTCGACGCCTACGAATCCGTGACGCTCGTCTCGGCCGGGCAGTCCTACCCGGTCTCGGAGACCGTCGCCGGGCAGTCGGTGCCGCTCGTCTTCGCGCAGACCGTCGCGTACGTGCGGCCCGTCGGAGTCGACACGATCTCCGGCGTCCACTATGAATCGCTGGGCCGGACGACGCTCCCCGTCCTCCAGTCGCAAGCCGTCGGGAAGGCCGTCTTCGACTTCACGGACGGCACGTCGATCGCCGTCGACCTCTTTCCCGCGGACGACGTGTACAACGCCGCGTCCCCCTGGACGCGCCTCCGCCAGGTGATCGAGGAGAACCAGGACCTCGCGGCGGTGATCGCCGTGCTGCTGGCGTTCCTCGCCCTGATCGCCCTGCTGCGCCTGCTGGAATCGGCCGTTCGCGGGGTGCGTCAGCGGCGGATCGCGGGCCGGACGCGGCGGAGATAGAACGAGATCAGGGCCGTCAGCGCGAGGTCGTAGGCCAGGAAGACGGCCTGCGCCGCGACGGCGAGCAGCGCGACGACGAGCGGGACGTCCGCCCCGCCGCCCAGCTTCTCCTGCCAGGCGGCGACGAGGGCCGCGCCCCCGAGCAGGTCCGCCAGCGGACCCAGCGCAAGGAATCCGCCCGCGGCGAGCAGGATCTCGAAGCATAGGAACTTCAGCCCCCACGCGGCGGCCTTCGGGAGGCCGGGTCGGCCCTCGACGAACGCCTTGAGGAGAGGGTACGGGCCGAAGAAGCCGACGAACCCGAGGGCCACGGCGGGTCCGGGGAAGAGGAGCGACAGGACCGAGGCGGCCGCCCAGGCGACGGCCGCGGTGCGCATGCCCGCTTCGACCACGACGGCGGCGACGCACAGGGAGCAGAGGGCGAGGAACGCGAGGTCGGCCGTCGGCGACAGACGGACGGCGGCGAGCAGGATCAGGCAGAGGGCGACGGCGATTCCGCCCGCGGCGACCCGCCGCGCGGCGCCCGGAGCGGACGACGGGCCGGGGTCAGCAGCAGGCACAGAGATCCCCGCCCGCGCACTCGCAGCAGGAATCCGCGCAGCACAGGCAGCTCAGGCCCTGGCAGCAGTCGTTGGCGTCGTTTCGGTAATACGGGCCCTGCCCGCCGTAGGGGTTCGTCTGGAACGGGCCGCGGGCGTACGGATTCTGCCCCGGACCCTGACCCTGCCCGTACGGGCCGGCCTGCGGGCCCTGTCCGGCGCCCGCGCCCTGGTTCCCCGCGCCGTACGCGCCCTGCGCGCTCGCGCGGCCCGACGTCAGTGCGTCGTAGGCCTCGTTGATCTCCTGCATCTTCTCCTTGGCCAGTCCCTCGAGAGGGTGGTCCTTGTAGTTGTCGGGGTGGTACTGCTTCACGAGGGCGCGGTAGGCCTTCTTCACTTCGGCCTCGGTCGCGCCGGGACGCACGCCCAGCACCTCGTAGGGATTCTTCGCCAAATCGGTCCGTCCTTTCCGACCGTGCCGCCTAGAGCCGGCCGAGCCGCTTCCCCGCGGACACCTGCGCCCGGACGCCGGGGAGGCCCTCGCGGACGATGTTCCCGACGATGCCGGCGTCCCTTCGGTACGGAAGCAGGGCGGCGGTGCGGTCGGCGTCCGCCTCGAGGGCGGACAGGAGCGCTTCGGCGGTCTCCCGCCGGGTCTCCGCGGGCAGTCCCGCGAGCGCATTCCACGCCCCATTATCCTCGTCGCGGGCGGCATCGTCAAACGCATCGAGCAGGAAGATCCAGCGTCCGACGTCCTCCCCGAGACGGGCCATCCCGGCGCGCAGCATGCCGGCGGGAAGCGCCCGCTCGTCGTCCTCGGGGCGAGGCGGGACGCAGCGGTCCGCTGCGAGGGCGAACAGCGTCCCGAGCAGGCGGCCGAAGCAGCCCGCCGCCTCCGGATCGGGCGGCCGCTTCTCGGCCTCCGCGAGCTCCGCGAGTCCGGACCGGACCGCCGCCGCCTCCGCCGGGTACGCGCGGCTCGCCTTCCGGTACGCCCGCGCGAACGCGAAGCGCGCGGCGAGGCCCTTCGGCGAGCGCTGGTCGCGCACGTCGTCGTCGGCCTTGTGGTACGCGAGCATCACGGAGAGCGCGGCGCACAGGGGCAGGGCGGTCCCGCCCTTCAGCACCGGCTTCTTCACGACGGGATTGAGGATGCAGCCCTCGGCGTCCTCGCGGACCGGCTCGTCCGACAGGGCGAGCAGCAGCAGGGCGAGGAACGTGAGGTCGTAGCCCGTCGCGATGCGCGGGAGCTGCCCGTATGCGCGGGCGATCTCCTTGCAGAGTCCGCAGTAGACGGAGCGGTAGCGCGAGAACTCGCGCATCAGGAGGTCGGGCTTCTCGGGGCGGACGTAGCCGAACATGATGTGCTATTATACTATGAATCCGAAAGGGAGGAAGTCCGCCATGGTCCCCACGACAACATCCTCCGTCCGCACGCGGTTCGCCCCCAGCCCGACCGGCTTCATGCACGTCGGGAACCTGCGCACGGCCCTCTACGAGTACCTGATCGCCCGCTCCCTGGGCGGGACCTTCGTCCTGCGCATCGAGGACACCGACCGCGGCCGCCTCGTCGACGGCGCCGTGGACGCCGTCTACCGTACGCTCGCCCGCGTCGGTCTCCGGCACGACGAGGGGCCCGACGTCGGCGGCGATTTCGGCCCGTACGTCCAGAGCGAGCGCCTGCATCTCTACCGCCCCCACGCCGAGGCCCTCGTCGCCGCGGGCCACGCCTACCGCTGCTTCTGCACGAAGGAGCGCCTCGAGTCCCTGCGCGCCCCCGCCGCGTCCGCCGGCGCCGCCGAGGACGACGGGTCGGGCGCCGCCGCGGGCGCCTTCTCGGCCGGCTACGACCGCCACTGCCGCGACCTCCCGGCGGAGGAATCCGCTCGCCGCGCCGCCGCGGGCGAGCCGCACGTGATCCGCCAGCGGATGCCGCTCGAGGGCACCACCGTCTTCGAGGATGCCGTCTACGGGCGCATCGAGGTCGACGACGCCGAGCTCGAGGACCAGGTCCTCCTGAAGTCCGACGGCTTCCCGACCTACAACTTCGCGAACGTCGTCGACGACCACCTGATGCGGATCACGCACGTCGTCCGCGGTTCGGAGTACCTGTCCTCGACGCCGAAGTACCAGCTCCTCTACGAGGCCTTCGGCTGGAAGCCGCCGGTCTACGTGCACCTGCCCGTCGTGAACGGCGCCGACGGGAAGAAGCTGTCGAAGCGCCACGGCGCGGTCAGCTTCGAGGGGCTCGTCGACGAGGGGTACCTGCCCGAGGCGATCGTGAACTGCATCGCGCTCCTCGGCTGGAGCCCGGGCGGCACGCAGGAGATCTTCACGCTCGACGGACTCTGCCGCGCCTTCCGGATCGACGGCATCTCCCGCTCGCCCGCGGTGCTCGACTACGACCGCCTGCGCTGGTTCAACGGCGAGTACCTGCGCGCGCTGGCCCCCGAGGCCTTCCTCGCCGTCGCCTCGTCCTGGATCGCCCGGGCGCTGCCGGGCGCGGGCGCGGGGCTCGACCTGAGCCGGCTCGCCGCCGCGCTGCAGCCGCGCGTGACGCAGCTGTCGCAGATCCCCGGGATGGTCTCCTTCCTGAAGGAGCTTCCCGACTACGACCTGCGCCTCTTCGCGAACGAGAAGATGAAGACGGATCCCGCGCTCGCCGCCGCGATGCTGGGCCTCGCGGAGAAGGAGCTGGCCGGTCTCGGCGAGTGGACGCACGACGCGCTCCACGCCGCGCTGACCGGCCTCGCCCAGCGCGAGGGGCGCAAGAACGGCCAGGTGATGTGGCCGGTCCGCATCGCCGTGTCGGGCACCGAGGTGACGCCGGGCGGTGCGATCGAGATCCTCGCGGTGCTCGGGCGCGACGAGTCGTTGCGGCGCATCGGGATGGCCCGGAGGAAGCTCGCGGACGCCCGGTAGGGCGGCGAGGACGGAACGGAAAGAGCCGCAGGAGGCTTCACGAGATGGACGAGACGAGGAACTTCATCCACGACGCGATCGAGGACGACCTCGCACCGGGCGGGCGCTTCGAGGGCCGGACGGTGCACACGCGCTTCCCGCCCGAGCCGAACGGGTACCTGCACATCGGGCACGCGAAGGCGATCTGCATCAACTTCACGACCGCCGAGAAGTACGGCGGGCTGTGCAACCTGCGCTTCGACGACACGAACCCCACGAAGGAGGACGTCGAGTACGTCGACGCGATCGAGCAGGACATCCGCTGGCTCGGCTTCGACTGGGGCGACCGGCTGTTCTTCGGCTCCGACTACGCGCAGTTCATCTACGACACGGCGGAGGCGTTCATCCGCAAGGGCCTCGCGTACGTCGACGACCTGTCGGCCGACGAGATGCGGGCGATGCGCGGCACGCTGACCGAGCCCGGGAAGGACAGCCCGTACCGGAACCGCGGCGTTGCGGAGAACCTGGACCTGTTCCGCCGCATGAAGGCCGGCGAGTTCGAGGCGGGCGCGAAGGTGCTGCGCGCGCGGATCGACATGGCCTCCGGCAACCTGAACCTGCGCGACCCGGCGATGTACCGCATCAAGAAGGAGAGCCACCACCGCACGGGCGACGAATGGTGCATCTACCCGATGTACGACTTCGCGCACCCGCTGCAGGACGCCGTCGAGGGCATCACGCACTCGCTGTGCTCGCTCGAGTACGAGGACCACCGCCCGCTGTACGACTGGGTCGTCGCGCATGCCGACCTCGCGGACAAGCCGCGGCAGATCGAGTTCGCGCGCCTCAACCTCACGAACACCGTGATGAGCAAGCGCAAGCTCCTCGAGCTCGTGACGCGCGGCCTCGTGGACGGCTGGGACGACCCGCGCATGCCGACGCTGCGGGGCCTGCGGCGCCGCGGCTACACGCCGGCGTCGATCCGCACGTTCTGCGACCGCATCGGCGTGTCGAAGGTCTACAGCACGGTCGACTCCGCCTTCCTCGAGCACTGCCTCCGAGAGGACCTGAACGCCAACGCGCGGCGCGTGATGGGCGTGCTGCGGCCCGTGAGGCTGGTCGTCGAGAACTACCCGGAAGGACGGGTCGAGACGTTCGAGGCGGAGAACAACCCGGAACGGCCCGAGGACGGGACGCGCACGGTGCCGTTCGCACGCGAGCTCTGGATCGAGGCGGACGACTTCGCCGAGGAGCCGCCGAAGGGCTACTTCCGGATGTTCCCGGGCAACGAGGTGCGTCTCAAGCACGCGTACGTCGTGCGCTGCACGGGTTGCGTCAAGGACGCCGACGGGCGCGTCGTCGAGGTGCGCTGCACGTACGATCCGGCGACCCGAGGCGGCGACACGCCGGACGGGCGCAAGGTGAAGGGCACGATCCACTGGGTGTCGGCGGCGCACGCGGTCGACGCCGAGGTGCGGCTGTACGACAGCCTGTTCTCGGTGCCGGACCCGGACGCGACCGAGGACCGCGACTACAAGGAGCTGCTGAATCCCGACTCGCTCGAGGTCCTCACGGGCTGCAAGGTCGAGCCGTCGCTCGCGGACGCCGTCGCGCCCGCGTCTTACCAGTTCCTGCGGATCGGCTACTTCTGCGTGGACAACCGCCCTGCGGCGCCGGGCCGGCTCGTGTTCAACCGGTCCGTGGCGCTCAAGGACTCCTTCAAGGGCGGCAAGGGCTAGGCAGGACGCTGCGCCCTGGCGTCGGGCGCGACGCGATGCGAAGGGGACCGGTCCCGCGGGGGCCGGTCCCCTGCTTCGAGGCGCCCGGAGCACCGCGGGCCGGGTCGCGGATCAGCCCCTCTCCCCGCCCCAGGCGAAGCCGACGGCGTCGAGGAAGGCGCGGGCGATCGCCATGTGCCCGGCGACGTTCGGGTGCACGCGGTCCCAGGAGATCGACGAGGAGTGGGCCTGCGCGCCGACCAGCCGGTCCATGGCGGCCTGCACGTCGACGAAGAGGGTCCCGCGCGAGGCGGCGGTCTCCCGCACGATCGACCCGTAGAGATCCATCCGGGCGCGCATCGCGTCGGAACGGCTCGTCTCGAGGTAGAACGGCGTCAGGAGGATCATCCCGCGGACCGTCGGCAGCGTGCGGTCGACCAGGGACTCCAGGTTCGCGCGGTATTCGTCCGGTCCGACGTGGATCTCCTCGAGGAGCGGCAGGTCGAACTGGCGCCAGACGTCGTTCGTGCCGATCATGCAGGCGACCCAGTCCGGGGACAGGCGCGTCACGTCCGTTTCCCAGCGCGCGAGCAGGTCCCGCGTCGTGTTGCCGGATACGCCCATGTTCACGAGCCGCAGGCGCCGCTCCGGATAGGCCTCGCCGATCAACCCTGCGACGAGGTTCACCCACCCCGTGCCGAACGGGGCGTCCAGGCCCTCGCCGAACGGCCTCGCCCGTCCGCAATCGGTGATGGAATCGCCGATGAACACGATCCTGGAATGAGGTGCGAAGAGCATGGTGCGGTCCTCCTGATCCCTGTTTCCCGATGCTTTCCTATTCCGCGGCGCCGGCGTCGGCCGGCCGTCCTTCGACCATCCGGCGGAACTCCGCCTCGTCGATCACGGGCACGCCCAGCGCCCGCGCCTTGTCGAGCTTCGAGCCCGCCTCCTCGCCCGCGAGGACGTACGACGTCTTCGCGGACACGCTGCCGGAGACCTTGCCGCCGTTCGCGAGGACGAGAGCGGTCGCCTCGTCGCGGGTCAGCGTCGGCAGCGTCCCCGTGAGCACGAACGTGCGGCCCGACAGGCGGCTCGAGACGCGGGACTCGGATGCGCGGCTGCGGAAGTCGACGCCGGCGGCCTCGAGCCGGTCGAGCAGCGCCGCGGTCCGGGGCTGCGCGAAGAAGCCGGCGAGGCTGTCGGCGCTCTTCTGGCCGAAATCGGGCAGGGCGAGCAGCTCGAGCGGCGTCGCGGCGGCGACGGCGCGCAGGTCCGGATAGCGCTCCGCGAGGACGCGCGCTGCGGCCGCGCCGATGTTGCGGATGCCGAAGGCGACGAGCAGGTGCTCGAGGCCGGCGCCCCGGGAGCGGTCGATCGCCGCGAGGAGGTTGTCGACGGACTTCGCGCCGAACCGGTCGATTGCCAGCAGCTCCTCCCGGCGCCCGGCGAGCGCGTAGAGGTCGGCGACGTCCTTCACGAGCCCCTTGTCCATCAGGATCTCGACGATCGACGGACCGAGCCCTTCGATGTCCATCGACGGCCGCGTCGCGAAGTGCACGACGTTGCGGAACAGCTGCGCCGGGCAGTCCGCGCCCGTGCAGCGCGAGGCCGCCTCGCCGCCCTCGCGGACGACCGGCGACCCGCAGACGGGGCATGCGGTCGGCATCGCGAAGCGGCGCGCGTCCGCGGGGCGCTTCTCCACGACCGGCCCCACGACCGCAGGGATCACGTCGCCGGCCTTCTCGACCAGGACGGCGTCGCCGATCAGGATGCCCTTCTCCTCGATGAACCCCTCGTTGTGCAGCGTCGCGCGCGAGACGGTGCTGCCGGCGATGCGCACGGGAGCGAGCACGGCGAGCGGCGTGAGCTTGCCGGTCCGCCCGACCTGCACGGCGATGTCGAGCAGCGTCGTCTCCTTGCGTTCGGGCGGGAACTTGTACGCCGCGGCCCAGCGCGGCACCTTGCTCGTCGACCCGAGGACCTCGCGGTCGGCCAGCGCGTCGACCTTCGCGACGGCGCCGTCGATCTCGTACGCGAGCTCGCCGCGCGTCTCGCCGATGCGGCCGATCGCGGCCCACACGGCGTCCGCGCCGCGGCAGACGACATGGTCGGGGCTGGCCTCGAAGCCCTGCGCCGCGAGCCAGTCGAGCGATTCGGAATGGCGGGCGAAGGTCCGCCCCTCCACGGCCTGGACATTGAAGGCGAACAGGCGCAGCCCGCGCTCGGCCGTGACCGACGGGTCGAGCTGCCGCAGCGCTCCGGCCGCGGCGTTGCGCGGATTCGCGAAGGTCTTCCCGCCGATCGCCTCCTGGCGGTCGTTCAGGGCGAGGAACTCCTCGCGGGAGAGATACGCCTCGCCGCGCACGATGAGACGCGGGACCGGGTCGCGCAGGCGCAGCGGGAGGTTGCGCAGCGTGCGCAGGTTCGCCGTCACGTCCTCCCCGACCGCGCCGTCGCCGCGCGTCGCGCCCTGGAAGAAGGCGCCGTCGCGGTACTCGAGCGCGACCGACAGGCCGTCGATCTTGCGCTCGACGACCCAGTCCGGCTCGGGTCGCCCGACCGTCGCGAGCGTCTCGGTCACGCGGGCGAGGAAGGCGCGCAGCTCCTCTTCGCTGAAGACGTCCTCGAGGCTCTGCAGCGGGACGGCGTGGGCCACCTTGCCGAAGTCGCGGCGCGCCTCGCCGCCCACCCTCCGCGTCGGGGAATCCGGCGTCGCGAACAGCGGATACTCCTGCTCGAGCCGCTCGAGCTCGCGCAGCAGCGCGTCGTACTCGTGGTCCGGGATCTCCGGCGCATCGAGGTCGTAGTAGAGGCGGTTGTGCCGCGCGATGAGCGCCCGGAGCTCCTCGATCCGCTGGAACGGTTCCATGCGACTCCCCTTCCGCGCGCGGGGTCAGCCCTTCGGGCGGTCCACGGTCAGGAAGACCGTCGGGATCAGGAAGACGAAGGCGACGATGCCGCCCCAGAGCAGGGCGTCGAGGCTCCAGAGCTTGTCCATCCCGAGGACGAGCGAGGTGGTCGGCACCTCGAACCAGTCCTTGACGACCGGCAGCGTCAGGTCGAGCTTCTTCGCGACGGGGATCACCACGGCGTCATATAGGACCAGCGCGACGAGGCCCATCGTGAACGCGTCGCCGAGCCACATCGCGGGCCTCCGGCTCTTCGGCAGGAGGAACGCGAGGGCGAGGGCGAGGCTGACCGACGTGGTGATCGCGACCGTGAAGGCGTGCCCGCCGAGGACCGCGGAGACGATCTGGTAGCCGAAGGCGGCGAGGGCGCAGAGCGGGGCGACGTAGTGGTCGGCCTTGCTTCGGGAGACGAGCAGCAGGGCGATCAGGACGGCGAGGACGAAGATGTAGGCGACGAGCGCCGCGACGGGCGCCGAAAGGCCGAACGCGCGTCCGAGGGAATCGGCGCCGAACCGGCACAGCTCGGCGAAGGCACGGAACGGAGAGGCGACGAGCGAGCCCCAGAGGGCCGAAAGGACGACCAGCAGGACGAGGGCGCGCGGGCGGCTGTTCATGAGGCGCTCCTTCCGGGCCGCGGCGGCACCGCTCCCGTACCAAGAATACCACAACCCCGCCGCATCCTAGGGCTTCTTCGGCTTCGCTCCCGCGTAGTCCCGGCTGCGCTTCTGCGCCTCGAAGACGAAGTATCCGCCGGTCTCGTGGACGCGCACGCCGCCGAAGACCGACCGCAGCTTGTTGGCGTACCAGTCGCGGCGCTTGGTGACGAGCAGCATGCGTCCGCCGAGCGCCAGGCGGTTGAACCCCTTCTCGATGAAGGCCTTCGCCACGGCGAAGTCCGCGTGGTAGGGCGGGTTCGACAGGATCAGGGTGTAGCCTGCGTCGGGGATTCCCGCGAACGCGTCGCTCTCGAGCACGCGCACCTCCGGCAGGCCGTTCCGGACGGCGTTCCCGCGGGCCGCGGCGACGGCCTCCGGATCGACGTCGGACAGCGTCACGCGGTCCGCCCCGATGCGCTTGGCGCACCAGAGACCGACGAGCCCGTAGCCGCAGCCGAGGTCGAGCACCTTGTCCTCGGGCGAAAGGCGCACGTGCGACAGGAGGGCGAGCGTGCCGGCGTCGGGACGCGACGGCGAGAACAGGCCGGGCGCGGTCTCGAGCGAGAGCGCCGTCCCGTCGACGACGACGTCGAGCTGCGCGGTCAGCACGGCCCTTCCCGGTCGCGGCCGAACACGCCGGCGAGCGGGATCGAGGCGGCTCCGACAGCCGACGCGCGGCCGCCGAGCGGCGTGATCGAGACCTGCACGGCGGCGAACGACTCGGCGAGGGCGTCTCGGCGCAGCTCGGCGAGGATGCCGGGCAGCAGGCGCGGCCCGTAGACCGCGAGGTCGCGGCCGAGCACGATGCGGGACGGGTTCAGGGCGTTCACGAGCGGGGCGAGGGCCACCCCGAGGCGGTGCGACGTCTCCTCGGCGAGGCGCCGGCCCCGGTCGCCGCGCACGGACTCCGAGGCGTCGAGGGCGGCGAGCAGGTCGCGGGCGGCCGTCGCCGGGCGGTAAGGCACGCCCAGGGAGGCCAGCAGGCGCGGCGTCGCGACGCGCGTCTCGAGGCAGCCGGTGCGGCCGCAGCCGCAGACGGGGCCCTCGGCGTCGACCGCGACGTGGCCGATCTCGCCCGCGATGCCGCCCGCGCCGCGGTAGGGGCTGCCGTGCACGAAGATCCCGGCGCCGATGCCGGACCGGACGTTGACGCACAGGAAGTCCTCGTCGTCCCGGCAGGCGCCCGCCCAGTGCTCCCCGATCGCCGCGGCCATCGCCTCGTTCTCGAGGCGCACGGAGAAGGCGCCGAACGCGCAGGACGGCGCCGCGCCGCCGAACGCGCGGGCCGCGAGGGCGCGGCGCAGCGGACCGACGGCGTCCTCGTCGTGCCAGCCGAGGTTGGGGGCCCGGATGATGCGGCCGGTGCGCGCGTCGACGTAGCCCGGAACGGAGAGGCCGACGCCGGCGAGCCGGCCGTCGGGGACGTCCGCGGCCTTCATCAGCTCGGCGAGCGCAGACGCCGCGCGCTCCGCGAACCAGCCGAAGGGAGCCCCCTCCGGCAATTCGCCGCGGCGCAGGCCGGCGACCTGGCCGGCCAGGTCGAGGAGGAGGACGTCGAAGCCGCCGCGGTCGACGTCGATGCCGCCCGCGTAGAGCCCGCGCGCGGCGAGCCGGAAGAGATCGGGCCGACGGCCCCCGCGCGAGGCGCCGGAGCCGACCGGCTCGAGCAGCCCCTTCTGCAGGAGCGAGGCGACGATCATGCCGGCCGCGGCGGGCGTGAGGCCGAGGACCTGCGCGAGCTCCGCCTTGGAGCCGGCGCCGGCCCGGCGGATGCGCTCGAGCGCGGCCGCCTCGTTGGCCTGCCGCATCGCGGCGCCGTTCATGCCGACCCGCTCGGCCACCGCCGTCCTCCTCCCGCCGTCCGCGCCGCGTCCGCCCGCGTCAGCCGGAGAACCCGGCCAGCGTGCGGAAGTCGGCCTTCAGGGACGAATAGAGGCTCGCGTACAGCGCATGCCGTTCGCGGTAGACCGCGCCCGCGGCCGCGTCGGGCTCCTGCCGCGACTTCACCGCGATCGTCTCGTCGCAGGCCGTCCGCACGTCCGGGTACATCCCGCCGGCGACGCCGCCGAGGATCGCCGCTCCGAGCGCCGAACCCTCGGACGAGGTGAGCGTCTCGACGACCGCGCCGAACATGTCCGCCTGCATGGCCCGCCAGAGCTTCGACTTCCCGCCGCCGCCCGATGCGCGCACCTCCTTCACGGAGACGCCCATCCCGCGGATCAGGTCCATGCAGTCCATCAGGCTGTAGCCCACGCCCTCCAGCACGGCGCGGATGAATTCGGGCCGGCCGTGGCGGGCGGAGATGCCGAAGAAGACGCCGCGGGCGAACGGGTCGAGGTGCGGCGTGCGCTCGCCCATGAGATAGGGCAGGTACATCAGTCCGTCGGCGCCCGGCGCGACGGCGGCCGCCTCCTGGTCCATGAGCACGTACGGGTCGACGCCCTGCCGCGCGGCCTCGGCCGTCTCCGGCTCGCAGAAATGGTAGCGGAACCACTGCAGCGACAGGCCGGCGCCCTGCGTGACGCCCATGACGTGCCAGGCGCCGGGGACGGCGTGGCAGAACGTGTGGACGCGTCCGCCCGGATCGATCGCCGGCTGGTCGAGGTGCGCGAAGACGACGCCGGACGTGCCGATCGTCGAGGACACGAGCCCCTCGCGCACGATGCCGTTGCCGACCGCGCCGGCCGCCTGGTCGCCGGCGCCCGCGGCGACGGGCGTTCCGGGAAGGAGCCCCGTCTCGCGCGCCACGGCCTCGGTGATCCGGCCGCTGGCCTCGCACGACTCGTGCATGCGACCGAGCCAGGACGGCTCCACGCCGAGCGCATCGAGCATCGTCGGGCTCCAGGCGCGCTTCGCCACGTCGAGCATCTGCATGCCGCTCGCATCGGAGACGTCGGTCGCGTACTCGCCGGTCAGGCGCAGCCGCAGGTAGTCCTTCGGCAGCAGGATGCGGCGCACCTTCGCGAAGAGCGCCGGCTCGTTCTTCTTCATCCAGAGGATCTTGGACGCGGTGAAGCCCGTCAGCGCGGGGTTCGCGGTGATCTCGACGAGCCGGGCCGCGCCGACCGCCCGCGTGAGGTCCTCGCACTCCGCCGCGGTGCGCTGGTCGCACCAGAGGATCGACGGGCGCAGCACGCGGTCCTCGGCGTCGAGCGCGACGAGGCCGTGCATCTGGCCGGAGAGGCCGACGCCCCGGACGTCCGACGGATCGACGCCCGACTCCCGGAGGACTTCGCGGACGGTCTCCTTCGCAGCGGTCCACCAGTCCTCCGGGTCCTGCTCCGCCCAGCCGTTCCGGGGCTGGGCCATCGGATACGCGCGCGTCGCGGAGCGGACCGTCCGGCCCCCGCGGTCGATCAGCACGGTCTTGGTCGACGAGGTTCCGAGGTCGATTCCGATCATGTACTGCATGGGGTCCTCCCCTACGGCGGGCGTGGGCGCCCGGCACTTCGTGAATCCATTTTATGAAGTGCGCGCGCCGAATGCAACCGGCAGTTTCCGTTCCTCCTATGGTACCATGGGAGAGCGGCGGGCGAGCGTTCGCCCCCCGCGCCGCCTCGGACGCTCCTCTCGCGCACAGGAGGTTGCCGGAATGGGACAGCAGGTGATCGATTTCCTCAATCGGATCCTCGGGAACGGGAACGACCTCGTCGTCCTGTTCGGATCGGCGATTCCCGTGACGGAGATGCGGGCGACGATCCCCCTCGGGATCCTGAAATACGGCATGGACCCGCTGTGGACGGGCGTGCTCGCCCTGGTCGGCAGCACGCTGCCGGTGCCGCTGCTGCTCCTGTTCTTCGAGAAGTTCCTCGTGTGGATCCGCAAGGTCCGCTGGCTCGGCTGGTTCTCCCGCTTCCTCGACAACCGCGTGCAGAAGAACGCGAAGAAGGTCGAGCGCTATGCGGAGATCGGCCTGATCATCTTCGTCGGCATCCCGCTGCCCGGCACCGGCCTCTGGACGGGCAGCATGGTCGCCTCGTTCCTCGGCCTCGACTTCAAGAAGTCCTTCGTCTGCGTCGTGCTCGGCGGCGTGATGTCCGCGGTGATCATGGTCGGGCTCAGCCTCATGATCAAGTACGGCCTGATCCAGCTGAACCTTTTCTAGCTATTCCGACGCCGCTCCGTCTCCGGAGGGTCGAGCCTCTCCGCCGCCCGGCATAGCCGGAGGCGGTACGGCCTTCTTCGCCGCGCGGAGCCGGCGGAGACGCCGCGAAAGGAGCCAGGCGCCGAGCGTGGCCAGCGCGGCCGCGCCGGCCACGGCGAGCCCGAGCTCGAAGGGCGCGTCCCGATAGGCGATGCGGACGACATGCGCCCCGGCGGGCACGTCGAAGGCGACCCGGTCGTACGCGTCGGCGGCGAACGCCGCCGTGCGGCCGTCGACCGAGATCGAGAAGGCCGGGTTCCGCAGGAACGCCACGACGATGCGCGAGGCCTCCGCGCGGTCGGTCCGCACGGTCAGGCCGTTGACGCCGATCTCCAGCGCGACGCCGTCCGCCGACGCCCGGGCGCCCTCCTCGGCGAAGGCCATCGGCGCGGCCCGGTCGTCCCGATACAGCGTGCGCATCCCGTCGGAGGCGACGGGAACCATCTCCGCGAGGTCCTTGTCCGGGGTCCCGGCGGGCGCCACGTACCAGCGCACCCCGTAGGCGCGGAGCCGCTGGGTGTTCGGGATCTGGGCCGTCGGGCCGAGGCCCCGGCACAGCACGGCGTCGTAGTTGAGGCCCATCGTCGCCTCGGAGTTGGCCTTCGAGACCAGCGGGTCATAGCCCGCGAAATAGTACAGGCCGAACAGCGACGCATAGTCGTAGGCGATCGTCTTCCCCGTGTCCCCGATATCGGCGCGGAAGCCCATCGCCACGACCCGCTCCTGCCCGATCGTCGCCGCATAGGGTTCCGTCAGGGGGACGGCTTCGGTCTGGATCTTCATCGTCTTCAGCGGGTAGGCGAGGTAGAGCCGGGCGAGGTCGCCGTACTGAAGGACGATCGCCCCGACGAGCACGATCGCCGCGGCGACGGTGCGTTCGCGGTGCCGCCGCGCGGAGACGAAGGCCCCTCCGGCCGGCGCTTCCGGCAGCAGGCGGTTCTTCAGGACCTGCAGGCCCATCGCCCCGAGCAGGATCAGGAAGAACGATAGGAAGATCGTGAGCTTGAACGGCCAGCGGAACCGGTTCAGGATCGGCACGCCGTACAGGAACGTCAGGAATTCCGTGTCCGTCGCCCAGAACCAGGCGAGCGCGGCCGTCGGCCCGGCGACGAGCAGGACGCGCCGGAGCGTGCGGTTCGCCGCGTCGCCCGCGGCGAGGACCATCCCGTCCGGTCTCCGCCACGTCCGCGCGAGGAGGAAGAGCCCGACCGCGGCGACCCCGAAGGCGGCGAGGAGGACGAGCGGGCGGCCGATGAACGAGTAGTAGCGGCCGTTGTTGAGGGAGAGGCCGTCGCCGTAGGGGTCGGCGAACCCCCGCAGGAGCTCCGCGGCCTTGGCGATCCCCGACAGGTAGACGTTCAGCGGCAGGGCGTCGCTGCGCCCGGCGGAGGCCGCCGTCTGCGCGAGCATCGGGAACAGCAGCGGCGCGCTCGCGGCGAACGTCAGGACGAACGAGAGCAGGTAGCGCGGGAGGAAGCGCGGGACGCGGGAGGCGGCCTGGACGCCCGCGGCGGCGGGCGCGACGCCCGGGAAGCGGATTCCCCGGCGCGCGGCGAGGACGCCGGCGTCGGCGAGGGTCGCGAGGCCGACGACGAGGACCTCGAAGATCGTGGCGTACAGGAAGTTCTGGGGGTGCCCGTCGAGGAACAGCAGGGTGCGGGCCGCGACGAGCAGGGCGAGCGGGGCGGGGCCGGGGCGGCGCAGCAGCAGGAGCGCGCCGGCCAGCATGAACGGGAACCAGGCCGCGAAGGCCGTGTACGGCACCCACGAGTTCCCGACGTACATCACGAAGCTGCAGAGCGGCCAGGAGAGTCCGGCGAGGAAGGCGGGCTCCTCGGAGAGGCCGAGGAGGCGGGCGACCCAGTACATGCCGAGCGCCGCGAGGAGGAGGTGCAGCACGACGAGGACGTCGACGCCGCCCTGGAGATGGCCCAGGAACAGCTGGCTCAGCGCCAGGGAGAGGTACATCGGCGGATACAGCACGGAGGCCTGGCCCGTCGCGAGGAACGGCGTGCCGAGGTACTGGTGGAAATTGAAGAGCGCGATCCGGCCCTGCGCCAGCGCTTCATAGGCGTGGACGAAGAACGGGAGGTTCTGGGCGCGGTTGTCGTCCTGGAGGAAATAGAACGGCGTCTTCGCCTCCAGGGCGACGAGCGCCGCGAGGACCGCCGCGGCGAGGAGCAGGGGGGCCGCCCAGCGCCGCATCCGCGGCCTACTCCGCGAGACGCTTCTCGAGACGCGCCTTCTCCGCTTCGTAGCCCGGCTTCCCCAGCAGGGCGAACATGTTCTTCTTGTAGGCCTCGACGCCCGGCTGGTCGAACGGGTTCACGCCGAGCAGGTAGCCGCTGACGGCGCAGGCCTTCTCGAAGAAGTAGACGAGCTGGCCGAACCAGTACGGGGTCAGCTCCGGGACGACGATGCGCAGGTTCGGCACGCCGCCGTCGGAGTGCGCGAGGGCCGTTCCCTGGGCCGCCTTCGCGTTGACCTGGTCCATGTCGAGGCCCGACAGGAAATTCAGGCCGTCGAGGTTCCGCGGGTCGTCGGGGATCGGGAGCGGGCGGCGGGACGTCTCGACGAGCAGCGCGGTCTCGAAGAGGAAACGCGCGCCGTCCTGGATGTACTGGCCCATCGAATGAAGGTCGGTCGAGAAGTCGGCGCCGGCCGGGAAGATGCCCTTCCCGTCCTTGCCCTCGCTCTCGCCGAACAGCTGCTTCCACCACTCGGTGAAGGAGTGCAGGCCGGGCTCGTAGTTCACGAGCATCTCGACCGCGTAGCCCTTGCGCAGGAGGCAGTTGCGGGCCGCCGCGTAGGCGAGGCAGGCGTTGCCCTCGACGTCGGTCGACGCGAACGCCTTGCGCGCGTCCTTCGCGCCCCGCAGGATCTCGCGGACGTCGATGCCGGCCGCGGCGATCGGCAGGAGGCCGACGGCGGTCAGCACGGAGAAGCGGCCGCCCACGTCGTCGGGGATCACGAAGGTCTCGTAGCCCTCTTCCGTCGCGAGCGTGCGCAGGGCCCCGCGGGCCTTGTCCGTCGTGGCGTAGATGCGGTCGCGGGCGCCCTCGCGTCCGTACTTCCGCTCCATCCAGGCCTTGAGCACGCGGAACGCGACGGCCGGCTCGGTCGTGGTGCCGGACTTGGAGATCACGTTGACGGAGACGTCCTTCCCCTCGAGCAGGTCGAGCAGGTCGGCGAGGTAGGACGCGCTGATCGAGTTCCCCGCGAAGACGACCTGCGGGCCGCCGCGGACCTTCTTCGAGGCCGCGTTCGCGAAGGAGTGCCCCAGCATCTCCAGGGCCGCGCGCGCGCCGAGGTACGAGCCGCCGATGCCGACGACCACGAGGATGTCGCTGTCCCTGCGGATCCGAGCCGCCGCCTTGCGGACGCGCGCGAGCTCCTCCTTGTCGTACGCGGCCGGGAGGTCGACCCAGCCGAGGAAATCGGCTCCCGGTCCCTTGCGGTCCTTGAGGAGCGCGGCGGCCGTGCGGACGGCCGGGGCGATCATGGCCCTCTCGTCGGGGCAAAGGAAGCCCTTCGCGAAGGTGTCGTCGAAGCGGATCATCGTTCCTCCTCCCGGGGCGCTTCAGCGCGCGCTGCGCGGTGTTCCCCGGCGTCGCTTCATTGTATAATCGAAAGGCGCCGCGCGCAACGCCGCGCCGCACGGGAAGGGGCTCCATGGACCGTCTCGAGACCGCCGAGAGCAAGATGATCCTGCTGTACATCCTGCGTCGCTGGACCGGCGTCACGGTCGGCCAGCTCACGCGGATCGCCCTCGACACGGGCTACATGGACTACTTCGCCTTCGTGGCGCTCCTCGACGCGCTCTGCCGCGACGGCCTCGCGACCCGCGCCGTCCGCAAGGGCGAGACCCAGAAGGACGCCGAAGGCCAGCCGGTCGTGCGCTGCGACCTCACGCCGCGCGGCGAGGAGGTCCTCCGCCCGCTCGAGAGCCGCATCCCGCGCCACGTGCACGCCTATCTCGACCAGGCCGCGGAATCGTGGGCGAAGGAGCTCCGGCGCGAGAACACCGTCTCCGCGGAGTGCGAGCCCGACGGCGCCGCCTGGCGCGTCCGCCTCCGCCTGAACGACGGGCTGCGCGACGTCGTCGACCTGCGGCTCACCGTCCCCGACAAGGCGACGGGCGCCGCGGTGTGCGCCCAGTGGCGCCGCGACACGCAGGCCGCCTACGTCGGGCTGCTCGCCCTGCTCTCCCCGCCCCCCTCCGCGCCCGGACCGGTGCGGCCTTCCCCCGGCGACGGGCCGGCCGACGCGTCCTAGGCATGCGAAAAGGGAGGAGCCGCGGGCCCCTCCCTTTTCGATTCCGTCGCCTTCCGGCTCCGGCGTCAGCGCTTCTTCGACGCGGCGAGCACCTTCGCCGCCAGGTCCGCCGCATAGGCGTCGAGGCGCACGAGCTCCTCCTCGGTCGGCAGGCCCTTCACCAGGAACGGCTCGAGCCGCTCCGCCTTGAGGCCGACGGTGTGCGAGGCCATCGTCTCCGCGATCCGCGTGCCCCAGCCGAACGAGCCGATCAGCCCGAAGTACTTGACCTTCGGCTTCATCGCGGCGGCGAGGAAGGCGGCGAAGACGGCCGCGGGGTGCGCGTCGCCCAGCACGGACGGCGAGGCGATCACGAGCGCCGCCGCGTCGACCAGGTCGGACACCATGTGCCCCGTCTCGAGCATCAGGTTGGCCGGCTTGGAGGCGATGTCGCGGCAGACGGCCGAGACGCCGTGCTCCGCGAGCCGCGAGGCCAGCCGCTCCACCAGGACCTCCGTGCTCCCGTGCATCGTCACGAACGGGATCACGACGACCGGCTTCACGTCGTCGGACAGCCACTCCTCGTAGAGCCCGAGAATCGTCTCGGGCCGGAACCAGACCGGTCCGTGGCTCGGGGCGATCATCTCCGGATCGAGGGCGCGCGCCTTCGCGAGGTACTTGCGGACGTGCGTCACGAACGGCATGAAGATCTCGGAGTAGTAGTCGCGCGCCGCCTGGAGCTGGTCGCGCCCCACGGTCGCGAAGATCTTGCCCGTGGAGTAGTGCGAGCCGAAGAGGTCGTTCGAGAAGAGGATCCGGTCCTCCGCGAGCCAGGCCATCGTGTTGTCCGGCCAGTGCGCGAAGGGCACGGGGATGAACCGCAGCGTCCGCCCGCCGAGATCGAGGACGTCCCCGTCCGCGACGAGCCGGAAGCGCTCCTGCGGGACGTGGTTGTGCGTCTCCATGAACTCCGCGACCTTCTTCGTGCCCACGAGGACGGCGTCGGGCCATCGCTCGAGCACGGCGCGCACGGAACCGGAGTGGTCCTGCTCCGTGTGGAGGCAGATCAGGTAGTCGATCCGCTCGGCGCCGGCCTCCTTGAGGTTGCCCAGGAGGATCTCCGTCTTCTCCGGATCGACCGTGTCGATCAGCGCCGTCGCGGTCTTCCCGACGACGAGGTAGGCGTTGTAGGTCGTGCCGAACGTCGTCGGCATCAGGGCGTCGAACAGGTGGCGGTCGTCGTGCGCCGAGCCGACCTCGACCACGCCGTCGCGGAGCGTCAGAGCGGGCATCGGCTACTCCTTGCTGAATTCTTCCTTGCCGGCGCCGCAGGTGGGGCAGACCCAGCTGTCCGGAACATCCTCGAACGCGGTGCCGGGCGCGACGCCGTTGACCGGGTCGCCCTCGGCGGGATCGTAGACGTAGCCGCAGACGTTGCACACATACTTGTCCATGTCGTCCTCCCGTGGAACCTGTTCCCGCTTGCGCGGCGCTTCGGAAAGCCCCCGTCCGTCGCAGCCGTTACGAACGGCGGCCGGCGGTCGCTTCCGATTATACACTACGGCAGCCGCAGGGAGCGACCTTCCTTCCGCAGCTTCGGCGACGCGCGGTAGAGCACGAAGACCCGCCCGACGAGCGAGACGACGTCGGCGCCGACCTGCTCCGCGACGGCGTCCGCGATCGTCCGCGCATCCTCGGCGGCCGTCCGCAGGATGCGCACCTTGATCAGCTCGCGCGCCGTCAGCGCCTCGTCGAACTGGACGCAGGCGGTGTCGGACAGCCCGCCCTTGCCGATCTGGAAGAGGCTGTCGAGGGGATTGGCGAGGCCGCGCAGATAGGCGCGCTGCCGGCTGTCGAGCATGGGATTCCCTCCTGTCGGGGCGGACGGCCGCGGCGCAGGCGCCTGCGGTCGTCAGGGCACGAAGTCGAACTCGATCCCTTCCATCCGGACGGTCTGGCCCTCCCGGATGCCCTTCGCGAGGAGGGCGTCGACGAGTCCGCGCTTGCGGATCGCCCGCTGGAAGTACTGGAGCGAGTCGTGGCTGTCGAAGTTGGTCGAGGCGACGATCTGGCGGATCCAGGGTCCCGACACCTCGTAGGCGCCGTCGTCGGCGCGCTGGATTTCGAAGAGGGCCTCCTCCTCGAAGACGTAGTCCGCGGAAGGCTCGGCCGCGGGGACGAGCCGCGTCGGCGGGAGCTTCGCGACCGCGGCGGCGACGCGCCGGATCAAGGCGTCGGTGCCGTCCCGGAGCGCGGCGGAGATCGGGAAGACCTCGTAGCCCCGGTCCCGGACGGCGTCCGAGAAGCGCTCCACGGCCTCCGCGTCCGCCTGGTCGATCTTGTTCGCGGCCACGATCTGGGGGCGCGCGGCGAGCTGCGGGTTGAACAGGCGCAGCTCCTCGTTGATCCGGTCGAAGTCCTCGACGGGGTCGCGCCCCTCGCTGCCGGACACGTCCACGACGTGCACCAGCAGGCGCGTGCGCTCGATGTGCTTCAGGAACTCGTGCCCGAGCCCCGCTCCGTCGTGGGCGCCCTCGATGAGGCCCGGGATGTCGGCGAGCACGAAGCTCGCGTCGTCGACGGCCACGACCCCGAGCATCGGCTCGAGCGTGGTGAACGGGTAGTCGGCGATCTTCGGGCGCGCCGCGGAGACCACGGAGAGCAGCGTCGACTTGCCCGCATTCGGGAAGCCCACGAGCCCCACGTCGGCGATCAGCTTCAGCTCGATCCGGATCATGCGCTCCTCGCCGGGGATGCCGGCGCGGGCGAACCGCGGCGCCTGGCGCACGGAGTTCGCGTAGTGCTGGTTGCCCCGCCCGCCCGAGCCGCCCTTCGCGACGACGGTCTCCTGGCCGTGGACCGCGAGGTCCGCGATCGTCCGGCCCGATTCGTCGTCGATCAGCAGGGTCCCGACGGGCACGCGGACGCGCAGGTCCTCGCCGCCTCGCCCCGCCTTGTTGCGGGTCCCGCCCTTGGCGCCGTCCTCGGCCTCGAGCCTCCGCTTGTAGCGCAGGTCCTGCAGGGTGCTGACGCCGGCGTCCGCGAAGAAGACGACGCTGCCGCCCCGGCCGCCGTCGCCGCCGTCCGGTCCGCCGTTCGTCACGTACTTCTCGCGGTGGAAGGAGACGTGCCCGTCGCCGCCGTTGCCGGCCTTGACGAACAGTCTCGCATGGTCGATGAACAACCCCGTTCCTCCCCTTCACGCGGCAGGAGGGCCGGCCCGTTCCGGCCCGACCCTCCTACGGCGTTCTTCCCGTCTGGCGTCCCGTCACTCGGCCGGGTACACGCTGACCTGGGTGCGGTCCCTGCCGAGCCGCTCGAACCGGACCGTGCCGCCGATCAGCGCGAAGAGCGTGTCGTCGCTGCCGATGCCGACGTTCTTGCCGGGGTGGATCTTCGTTCCGCGCTGGCGGTAGAGGATGTTCCCCGCAAGGACGACCTGGCCGTCGGCCCGCTTCGCCCCGAGGCGCTTCGCCGCGGAGTCGCGTCCGTTCCTCGAGCTGCCGACGCCCTTCTTGTGGGCGAAGAGCTGGAGATTCACCTGGATCATCGCTTGTTCACCTCCCGTTCCCGAAGGCTCTGTCCGTCACGCGGACATGTTCTGTTCCGTAGCTCGCCTCGATCTGCCGGCATCCGAGGGCGAAGGTCTCGAGGATCGTCCGGGCCGAGGAGGCATCCCCTTTCGGTTCCGCACCGGGCGCCGGGATCCGGCATTCCATGTGTCCGTCCCGTTCGGTCCAGTCGGGCGAGACGCCCGCCAGGTCCTCCAGGGCACCGACCGCGGTGTAGGCCAGGGCCGAGATCGCGGCGCAGACGATGTCGTCCTCGCCCTTCTTCGCGTACCCTGCGTGCCCGTCCACCTCGAAGCGGAGGATCGCGCCGTCCGGCCCCCGGAGGAGCGAAACGGAGATCAACGCTTTCTACTCGGCCTTCGGGGCCTTCGGAGCCTTCGGGGCCTTGGGCTCCGCGGGCTTCTCGGCCTTCGGGGCCTTCGGCGCCGGCTTCGGGGCCACGCCCTTCGCCGCCTTGGGCGCCGCCGGCTTCTCCGCCTTCGGGGCCTTCGCCGCCGCGGGCTTCGCCGCCTTCTCGGCCTTGGGGGCCGCCTCGGCGACCGGCTTCTCGGCCTTCGGGGCCTTCTCGGCCTTCGCGGCCTTGACCGGCTTCTCCGTCATCACGGCATCCCCGATGCGCACGATGCGCACGCGGGTATACGGCTGGCGGTGTCCCTGCTTGGTCTTCTCGTTCTTCTTGGCCTTGTAGGTGAAGACCACGATCTTCGCGCCCTTCCCCTGCTTCAGGACCTCCGCCTCGACCTCGACTCCCTCGACGAGGGGCGTGCCGGCGCGGAATCCGGAATCGTCCGAAATCGCGAGGACCTTGCCGAACGCGATCCTCTCGCCGGCGTACCCTTCGATCCGCTCGATGAAGAGCTCGTCTCCGACCTGGACGCGGTACTGCTTCCCGCCCGTCTCGATCACTGCGTACATGCTGCTGTTCCTCCTGTAACCAGGCTCGCCGGACCGATGGGCTCCGCGCCTCGGAGGCATGCGGATTCAAAGGCCCTGTCCGTGCGGCTTGGGTATCATAGCATGGAAGATATCCGGTGTAAAGGGAACGGACGGCCTCCGCAGGCCGTCCGTTCCGTGGGTGCGATCAGGGGGCCGGGCTACTCGATGCCGGCGTGGAAGGTCATGGACCCGTCGTCGTTCTGCACGATGCTCTTCACGAAGACGCCCGAGTAGTTCGGGGACTTGCTCTTGCTGTAGGCCGCGAAGTTGGTATAGTAGGAGGACGATGCGGGGTAGGTCTTCGGGGTGAAGGCGCCGCCCTCCTTATACAGCTGGTTCGGACCGAACCAGGCGAGGTTGCGCTCGAGCAGCCAGAGGCCGTCGGCCTGCAGGATCGAGACGCCGTAGTGCCATTCGCCGTTCGCCTTGTCGACGCTCATGTTCCACTGCGTCCGGTTGGACGTCGCGGGCGCCTCGCTCGACCGGTGGAAGTTGCGGGCCAGCACGTTCTCGTCGATGTGGTAGATCGCGAGGCCGTAGACCTCCGCGCCATCCGAATTGCGGCGGAAGAGGCCCTCGTCGAAGCCGACCTGCTGCCGGTTCTCGACCAGGAAGTACTCGCTCCCGTTCGTGTTCGGGACGACGATCTTCACGATTCCACCGCCGGTCGAGGCCGGGGCGAGCGTGACCTCCTCGTCGGTTCCGCGGGCGGTGATCGTGGCGATCGGCGTCTTGAAGCCGAGCAGCAGGCGGTTCCACGCGTCGAGCATCGTCGGCGTGTTCCCGGAGTACTGCGGGGCGTTCGGATAGCGCGTCCACGAGCCGCTGGACATCAGGGAGTAGATGCCGGTGCCCTCGGACTCGTAGCCGTAGTCGTACTCGTCCGGCGCGCCGAGGACGTGGGAGTACTCATGCGCATAGACGCCGACGTACGGAGGGTAGGGATCCGCGAGGGGGGGGCCGATGGCGCCGGTGATGTCTCCGCCGACCTCGGGTTCGGTCGAGTAGTCGTTGACGTAGACACCGTCGTATTCCAGCATCTTGCAGGCGTCTTCATACAGCTGGTCGCTCGTGAGCCAGGCGGAGTCGCCGGTCTGCACGTACTGGTTGTAGCAGTACGCCGAGCCGAAATCCCAGCTGTGCGACCAGATGATGTCGGCCTGGCCGGTGAACTCCGCGCCGGTGCCGGCGTGGATCAGGAAGACGTTGTCGAGGGTCTCGCCCTCCGCAGCGAATTCGGAGAAGTCGACGCCCGCCTCGTCGGCCGCCTGGACGGCGTCGGCGATGATCAGGGCCATCGTGTAGTCCGCGTTCGCGTTCGGATAGCCGAAATAGGTCTTCCCGATCGCGTAGTAGCTATAGGGATTTCGAAGCGTCACGCGGACGACCGTGCCGGTGAAGTCGTTGATCCAGCCGTCGGAGGCCTCGAACAGGTAGTTCTTCAGCGTGCGGTCGGTCGGGGCGTCGATTCCGCCCAAGGAAGCATAGCCGGAGAAATCATCCAGTTCATACGGATCGTACGTGTCTCCGAACATCAGATCCCAGAAATAGGATTCGGGCACCGGATCGTAGGTGTCGGTTCCGGGGCAGATGTCCGTCGCGTCGTCGGGATTCGGGGCGAAGTCGAACACGATCGCGAGCGCCTTCTGGGTGCGCTCGACCGGCTGCGGGTCGAGCGGCGTGCCTTCCTTGAGGATCATCGGCGCGCCGTTGAACTTGCCGTTGGGCAGGTGGTAGCCCTTGGCTTCCATGCCCTTGGAGGTCAGGATCGCCTTGGCCTCCGCCATCAGGGGGATCGAGCTGTACTTGTCGAGCAGGTTCACGCCCCCGGTGGCAACCGCGGGCGCGAGGACGGACGCCTGCAGCCCGAGGGACAGCAGCGCGAACGCGAGGACCAGGACAAGGACGGTCTTCCGGATCAGCATACGGATCTCCTCCTTCTATGGGCCTATGGCCGGGGTCGGACCCCGGATTTCTGTAATCGGATGGTAACACGCGAGACGCGGGAGCGCAATGCGGGGGCCGCGCCGGGACGCGCGTCCGGCCTTCCGCGCGCGATCCGTGCGGCGAAAAGAGAAGAGGGAGCGTTTCCGCTCCCTCTTCTTCGGTGTGCGATAAGCTTTCGCTTACCAGCGGGCGCCGTAGCCGCCGCCGCCGCCACCCTGGTTGCGCTGCGCCTTGCGGGCACGGCGGCAATCGGGGCAGCGCTGGGGCTCGTTCTCGAAGCCCTTCTCCTTGTAGAAAGCCTGCTCGCCCTCAGTGAAGACGAACTCGCTCCTGCAGTCCTTGCACACCAACGTCTTGTCCGGCATATGAATGCCTCCTTGTATCCTGGACCTCGCTTCTGTCATTTCCCAAACACAAGGAGAACGATCTGGCAGCGGTCCAGCCGCCGTTGCACGGCGACCGGAATCACCATATCACGGGAACGAGGGCTTTGTAAACCCCTCTCCTTGGGCATTTCGCGGCATTTGCGCTTTCGGTGCCCTCCGTCACACGCCGAGGCGGTTCCTCCGGAGGATCTCGACGTCCGCGAAGGACTGCTGCGGGACGTGTCCGGGAAGCGGCAGGATGCGCTGGTGGATGGCGTCGAGGAACCAGGACGGCTGCGGGAAGAAGGCCTCCTCGAGCTCATAGGCGGGCGTGATCCAGTTGCGCGAGCCGAGCACCACGGGAGGCGCGTCGAGATCGTCGAAGCACAGGTCGCCGATCGTGCGCGCCACGTCCGCGAGGTAGGAGCCGCGCTCGCACGCGTCGCTCGCGAGCACCACGCGGCCGGTCTTCCGCACCGACGCGCACACCTTCTCGTAGTTGAACGGGACCATCGTGCGGGCGTCGATGACCTCGGCGGAGATCCCGTGCTTCTCCTGCAGCTGCTTCGCGGCTTCGAGCGCGCGGTACAGCGTGGCGCCGATCGTGACGATCGTGAGGTCGGTGCCGGCGCGCTTCACGTCGGGTTCGCCGATCGGGATCTCGTAGCTCTCCGCCGGCACGCCGCCGTCGTGGAACTGCTCGCCGACGTCGTAGATGCGCTGGCTCTCGAAGAAGATGACCGGGTCCGTGCCGTTCAGCGCCGAGGCCATGAGGCCCTTCGCGTCGTACGGCGTGACCGGGAACACGACCTTGAGGCCGGGGATGTGCGCCACGAGCGAGGTCCAGTCCTGGGAGTGCTGGGCGCCGTACTTGGAGCCGACCGA
>CAIXGU010000298.1 GCA_903919045.1 uncultured Eubacteriales bacterium
GTCCTCGACCTGATAGGACGTCACTGGGGAGGAGCCTTCGTCGGCAACTCCTCGGCCGGCATCAAGGAGACGGCGATCTTCGCGTGCCCTGTCGTCAACGTCGGACCTCGGCAGCAAGGCCGGCTCCGGGGCGACAACGTGCTGGACGTCCCCTACGACGCCGACGCGATCGAAGCCGCGGTCCGTCGCTGTCTCGGCGACGCGAGCTTCCTGGAGCGGTGCCGGACCGGCCGCAACCCCTACGGCGCCGGCGACGCCGGGCCGCGCATCGCCGAGGTCCTGGCCTCGCAGCCGATCGACGCGCGACTCGTGCAGAAGCGGATGACCTATTGAGCCCGGCAGCGCTGCGGCTCACGCTGGTCGGCGTCGCCGGAACGTCGCGCGATATCCTGCTCTCCGTCTACGCCCTCCAAGCGGTCGTGCGCGCCGACCCCAACCTCAGCCGATCCGTCGACGTCGAGACGCTGCACTACTGGTACGTCCTTCCCGTTGATCTCGACGACCGGGCAGCAGCGATCGCCGGGGACGTGATCGCGTCACAGCCTGACGTCGTGGGCCTGTCGACCTATACATGGAACTTCGACGTCGTCGCGCGGGTCGCGGCCAGGATCAAGGAGCAGGCGCCCGATCTGCCGATCATCTTCGGCGGGCCCGAGCTGGCCGCGGGCGATGTCCGAGGTGGCCGCTACGATGCTCTCCCCGTGGATGTGGTCGTCGTGGGAGAAGGTGAGACGCCTCTGCTGAAGCTCCTGGCCGGCTTCCGGGAGCGTGCCGGTCAAGTCCCCACGGGTGTCCCGAGGACCGCGTGGAGGACCGGTGACCGGTTCGCCTGGCGTGAGCTCGACGACCCCTCGGTCGACCTGGTGCCCGACCTCGCTGATCTGCCCTCCCCTTACCTGATGGGGCTCGTCCCGGACCGCCTGCTGACCGGCGGCGCCGCCCAGGTGAGCATCGAAACGCAGCGCGGCTGCAACTTCCGTTGTGCGTATTGCCTCTACCACGCCAACTTCGCGTCGCTCCGCTACCGTGACCCCGAGACTGTCCTCGAGGAGATCGAACACGTCTCCCGACACGGCGTCAGGCACTTCCGCATCACCGATGCGAACTTCCTCTCACGCAAGGCTCACGCCTCGCACATCCTCGAGGGCCTGATCCACCGGGGCGTACGGATGTCGTTCTTCCTGGAGGTCATCCCCTCCTACCTGGACGCCGACCTCGCGGACCTTCTCAGGCGATACCGTGAGGCGGATGAGGGCAACGTCGTGCTCGCCGGTATCGGCCTGCAGACGACCAACCCGACGTCACTGCAGGCGATCCGGCGGCGCATCCCGTTGTCGCACTTCTCGCGGGCGTACGCACTGCTCGACGCCGCCGGCGCCACCGTCAAGACGGATGTCATCGTGGGGCTGCCCCACGAGTCCAGGGAGACGTTCATGGCCACGCTCGATTTCGTGGCGGAACACATGCGCACCGGTCACACGTACCTGAGCATGGCCGTCCTGCGCATCCTGCCGGGAACCGAGCTCGAGACCATCGCCGGCGACGCGGGCCTCGTGGTGGAGCCCGACAGCGACCACTTCGTCTACGAGACCCCCACGCTGCCGCGCGCACTCATGGTGGACTGCCTCAGGATGAGCGCGATGGCCGTCCGCGTGTTCCACACCCTCGAGGACCCGGACCGCATCGCGCTCCGCGATGCCTACTTCGCCGTGCACGACAGGACCGGCGTTCCGCACGCGAAGCTTCTGGAGAAGCTCTCCCGCGACGCGCTCGAATTCCTGCGCGGTAGTGGCGCGGACTACGCAAGGGACGACTTTCCGCGCGCGGAGCACTTCTGGTCGTTTGAGGTGCACGACCTCATCCCCGACTGCATCGTCCTCGAGAGTCTCGGTCGGGTGCGGAAGGACCGAGGACAAGGCGCCGACGGGACGCGACCGTGAAC
>CAIXGU010000299.1 GCA_903919045.1 uncultured Eubacteriales bacterium
CGACCCGCGCACCACCGTCACCGACGCCGCGTTCGCCTGCGGCTTCGGCAGCATGCGCACGTTCCACCGCGCATTTCGCGACATCATGGGCACGACGCCGCGGCGGAGCCGAAGGTCGAGCTGACCGCGGCGCACTCGGCTTTCGCTGGCCTTCCTAGGCTTCCGACGTTTCGCTCGCTGCGCAGAATCCGCGCGTCGCACCATCGACGAACGCATCCGATGCGATCCGGAACGCGCCCGCGAGGCGGAGATCCGCCGACGAGGCCCCGACCCGCAGGTCCATGTCGCCGGCCTCGACCTTCCAGCGCATCACCTCGTCGAGGAACGCGAGCTGGCTCATCCGGAGCGTGAACGTCACGTGCTTCGACTCTCCGGGGGCGAGCGGTACGCGGCGGAAGCCGACGAGCTGCCGCACGGGGCGGACCACGCTGGCGACGACGTCCTCGACGTACAGCTGGACGATCTCGTCGCCCGCTACCGCGCCCGTGTTCGTGACGCGGAGGGAGACGGCGAGCGTGCCGTCGCCGGGGACCTCGCTCCGGTCGAGGGCCAGGTCCGCATACGCGAAGGTCGTGTACGACAGCCCGTGCCCGAAGACGTACCGCGGCTCCCGCGGGAGGGCGATGTAGCTGCGGTGGATCGTCTCGGTATTGACGTCCCAGCTCGCTCCGTGGTCGTGGTCGTACCGCACCGGGAGCTGCCCCGCGTTCCGGGCCACCGTGACCGGCATCTTGCCGCCGGGGTTCTCCTTCCCGAGGAGCGCGGCGACGATCGCCACCGCGCCGCATTCGGCCGGGGTCCAGGCCTCGAGGATCGCCCCGAGCGCCCGTTCCGCGGCGTCGCTCGAGATCGGCCGGCCGTCGAGGTGGACGCCGACGCCGGGCTTCCCCAGCTCCGCGAAACGCTCGAGGAACCGCTCCTGCGCCCGAGACAGCCCGATGTCGTGCGAGTCGATCCCTTCGCCCGTCGTGCAGGCGGTGCTCCACCCGTAGCGCCCGCCGAGCGCGAGGATGCAGAGGTCCGCGTCGCGGCAGGCGTCGAGCGCCTCCGCGAAGCCGCTCTCGTCGTCCCCCGCGTGGTCGTAGCCGTACGCGTACGTGACGGTCGCGTCCGGGCACTGCGCCCGGAGCTCCTCGAGCAGCGTCATCGCCGTCGGGCTGACGCGCCGGGCGATCCCTTCCGTCTCGGGGTGCTCCCGGATCACGAATGTGCCGGGGTAGTAGCCGCGCTCCGTGGCCGGGTCGCGTTTCTCCTCGCCGGTGCCGGCCATGGTGCTGCGCTGGTCCGGGAACGTGTCGGCCATGCTCATGAAGGTATACCCGCCGAACAGGTTCCGGACCGACGCCGCGCTGCACCCGACGACTGCGATCCGCAGGCCCGCGGGCCGGATCGGCAGGACGCCGTCGTTCTTCAGCAGCACGAGCGATTCCGCGGCGATCCGGCGGCTGACGCGGCGCGCCTCGCCGTCGGCGAACGCCGCGCGGACGGCCTCGTCGTCGGCCGGATAGGGGTTCTCGAAGAGGCCGACGGCGAACTTCGCGGTCAGGATCCCGAGCACCGCCCGGTCGAGCGCCGCGAGGTCCGCCGTCCCGCCCTCGAGCATCGCGCGCAGGCCGTCCCCGTAGCAGCGCGCCATCGGGCACTCGACGTCGAGCCCCGCCTCCAGCGCCCGCTGCCCGGCCTCCGCGTCGGACCCGCACACCTTCTGCCGCGTGTTCAGCTCCTCGATCGACGAATAGTCCGACACGGTGAAGCCCGAGAAGCGCATCTCCTCGCGGAGGAGCCCCGTCAGGATGCGCTTCGAGCCGGCGACCGGCTCGCGGTTCACCGCGCCGTAGCTGTTCATGGCCGACGACAGCCCGCCCTCCGTGATCGCAGCCTGGAACGGCTTCGCGTAGCGCTCCCGCAGCGTGCGCTCGGAGATCTCGATCGGCGCGGCGTGGATGCCGCCGGACCCCTCGTGGTAGGCGAGCAGGTGCTTGCTGGTCGCGAGCGCCGCGTGCGCGAGGTCGCCGTCGCGCTGCATGCCGCGGACGTACGCCGTGCCCATGGTTGCGCAGAGGGTCGCGTCCTCGCCGTAGGATTCGCCGTGCCGTCCGAACCGCGGGTCCGCCGCGACGTCCAGGACCGGGGCGAACGCCTGGCGCACGCCGATCGCGACCGCCTGGTCCCGCTCCGTCTCCGCCATGCTCCGCTCGAGCTCCGGGTTCCAGGTGGCACCGCGGGCCATCCCGGATGGGAAACTCGTCGCGCCGGGCATCAGGAGGCCGGTCAGGGTCTCGATGTGCAGGAGGGCGGGGATCCCGTGCGGGTTGAGGGAGATGGCCTGCTCCTGCAAGGTCCGGACGCGCCGGGCGACGCCGACCGGGTCCTCCTCGCGCGAAAGGCACAGCCCCGAGATCACCCCGACGCCGTGCGGGTTCGTCGTCTCCAGGCCCGCGGTCACGCCGGGAAAGGGCAGCGCGCAGACGACCTGCCCGAGCTTCTCGTCGAGGCTCAGGCGTGCGAGCAGGTCCTCGGCCCGTTCCTTCGGGGTGAGGGTCGGATCCTCATAGGCGTGCATGGCGGCTCCTCCTTGCGTGCGTTCCGGCCTTCGTCGAGGCGCCCGTCGGACGTCGCCTCAATCGAACTCCTCGATGCGCCATTCGTCCCGCCACTCGATCCGGACGCGCTCGCCGTCGAAGCGCAGCGGCAGCCAGACGTAGTCGGCGACCGACGTGTCGCGCCCCGTGTCGAGGAGTCCGCGCGCGCCGAAGTCCGCGAGCAGTGCCGTCCGCTCCTCCGCCGTGCACTCCGGGTGGAAGAGGCGCTCGAAGACGGGGGCGTAGTCCTCGTACTTCAGATGCATCAGGTGCGGCAGCCAGCGGTCGGCGCAGGCGACGAACAGGTCCTTCTTCCCCTGCACCTTGAAGACGGAGGAGATCTGGCTGTGGAAGGACGTGCCGGACGGGTCGCCGGCATGCGGGTCGCCGAGCACGCGGTAGGGGCCGTGCCAGCTGTCCGCGACCGCGGCTTCGGACGGATTCGGGAGATATCCCGAGGTCCCGGACGTGATCAGGTAGTGCTTGCCGTGGCGCAGGAAGTGCGCAGTCGCCTCGCGGACGTGCGGCGGGCCGGAATGCGGGAAGTGCGTGCTGTAGTACCCGGTCACGCCCGTGTAGTCGTCGGTCAGGTCCGCGACGATCGTCTCGCTGTGCACCCGCTCGAAGAAATAGTAGCCCTTCCCGTCGTGCGCGACGGCGAGGTCGAAGTCCCCGGCGCTCATGCCGAGCGGACGCAGGCCCTCGCGGACCATCTCATAGGGACCGAGGAGGTCGTCCGCGGTCAGGACCGTCTCGGTCTGCGTGCCGTCGCGGTTCATGATCTTGAGCCAGCAGACGTACTTCCGCGTCCGTTCGTTGAACAGGATGTGCGGGCGGTCCATGCAGGCGGTCGGGTGCAGCGACGACGCGGGGTCATCCGGGCGCGGCGGGATGATGAGCCCGAGGTCCTCCCAATTGTACAGGTCCTGCGACGCGTAGCATCGGACGCCCCAATGCCAGATGCCGTTCTTCCCGTCCGTCCGCTCCTTGTTCTCGCCGTACCAGTAGTACGTGCCGTCGCGGAAAAGCACGGAGCCGCCGTGCGCGTGGATGCGCTGTCCCTCCGTGTCGAGCCAGACCTGTCCCGGGCGGATGCTATCGTGCATCGGATTCTCCCTTTCTCTTCGCTTCGCCGCCGTGTCCGCGGAAATGGGACGGCGGGTGCCCCTCGATTTTCTTGAACACCGACGTGAAATAGGTGAAGTCGTGGAACCCGACCTTCTCGCTGATCTCGTAGATCAGCTCGTCCGTCGCGAGGATGCGCTGCTTCGCGTGAGCGATCCGCAGCCGCGTCAGGTAGCTCTTGAAGGATGTGCCGAACTCCAGCTTGAACCGATGGCTGAAGTGGTTGGGGGATTTCCCGATCAGGCGCGCGAGGTCCTCGACGGACAGGTCCTGCGCGTAGTTCGCGTGGATGTGGTCCCGGACACGGGCCATCGCCGGGCTGAGCCGCTCGAGCGGCTCGTGGAGCAGCGGACGGAAGACGTCGCGGCAAGCGTCGGACAGGGCCTCGAGGTCCAGGAGATCCGTGGTCCCGTCGAGCTGTGCCAGCGCCTCATGGACATTCCGCTGGACGGGCAGCGGGAGGCGCGGCGCGTACGCGAGGATGTCCGCGATGCGCGTGCGTGCGAATGCCCGGATGCTGCCGCCCGCATAGAGGCGGAGTCCTTTCAACCGGTCGCACTCCCGGTCGAGGAGGTCGACGGCGCTCCGCCATTCTCCGTGCGAGAGACGGCTCCGGTACAGGTCCTCGTCGAAGCCTTCCACCGGACCGCTCGTCAAACGTACGTCGTCCCGAAGCACCTGGATCGTCCCCGGTCCGTCGTAGAGGCGCCATTCCAACGCCGCCTTCGCGTCCGCGAGCAGGGCGGCCGGGTCCTGCAACGTCGTCGTCCCGGAGATCCCGGCGGACAGCGACGCGCCAGCGTCCCGCTCGACCCGTGGCTTCCAGGTCTCCAGCGCCTTCCGGACGTCCTCGATGGCGGGCTGGAGCGTGCGCGAGGACGAGCGGACGTCCAGCAGTAATGCGGCCGTTCCGCTTTCAGCGGACAGATAGACTCCGGACGCCCCCTGCAAACCGGCCTCGAAAACAGAACGCAGCGCGGCGTCCGCCCGCCTCGATGTCTCGCGGGCCGCCTGCGGGGAAGCCAACGTCCTGGGCTCGAACCGAAGCGCAGCGCAGACGACGGGGCCGTCCGGCGTAAATCCGTAGCAGGTCCGCAGGACCTCCTGGATGATCAGCCGGTCGTCGATCCGACCCTCGAGGAATCCCTTCTCGAACTGCTCGCGGTAGAAGGCGAGATACCTCTGGAAATCCTGCTCCGTGACGCGTTCGCGCTGGATTTCGTCCTTGATGCGCTGCACGAGCATGATCAGGTTCCGGATCCGGACCGGCTTCACCTCGTAGTCAATGGCGTCCAGCTGGATCGCCTTCTTCATGTAATCGAAATCGGTGAAACCGCTGAGGACGATCACGCGCGTGCGAGGCTCGATGGCCTTGATTCGCGCGAGCAGCTCCAGGCCGTCGATTCCAGGCATCCGGACATCGGTGATGACGATCTCCGGTAGGTGCTCCGCGAAGATCCGCAAGGCTTCCTTCCCGTTCGACGCCGTCAGCACGGACTCGATGTCGAGCGCGCTCCAGTCGACGCCCTGTTCGAGCCCCGATCGGATCTGCTCGTCGTCGTCCGCAATCAGCAGCTTCAGCGTCACGTCACGCCTCCTGCCCGTCCGCATCGACCGAAAGCGCCGCAGGTTCGGTGCCGGCGGTGGCGGCCGGCACCGCCGAGGGCAGGTATGGGATGCGTACCTCCACGCATGCCCCCTGTTCCGGCGCGCTGCGGAAGGTCACGTCGTAATCGTCGCCATAAACGAGCCGGATGCGGTCGCGGATGTTCCGCAAGGCGGACAGGCGGTCGGGTTCCTCCGGGTCCGTGAGAAGCCGCTGCACCGGCCCCTCGCTCGTCCCGGCGCCGTCGTCCGTTACGGTGATGCGCACGGCATCCCCTTCGCGGATCGCCCTCATCGCGATCCGGCCCTTCTTCGTCGTCTTCTCGAATCCGTGCACGATCGCATTCTCCACGAGAGGCTGGAGGACCAGCTTCGGCAGCCGGCTGTCCAGGAGCTCGGGATCGACGTGGAGGTCCAGGGCGATCCGGTCCCCGTACTTCTTGCGCTGGATCGACATGTAGCGCTCGAGGTTCCGCAGCTCCTCGCGGAACGGGACCGCGGCGTCGCCCTTCTTCATGACGTAGCGGATGATCTCGGCCAGCGCCTCGATCTGCTCCCCGACCGCGTAGTCCTTGCTGCGCACGGCCTGCCAGCGGATCGAATCGAGCGTATTGAAGAGGAAGTGCGGGTCGATCTGGGACTCCAGCGCCAGGAGCTCGGCCTCCCGCTGACGGAGCTTCGAGACGTAGACGTCGTTGATCGTGCGGTCCAGCTGCGCGGCCATCTGCACGAACTCCTCGCTGATCTCCCCGATCTCGTCCTTGGAGGACGGCACGAGGTTCGGGTGGAGGTCGCCGCTCTTGAGCCGCCGGATCGCCTTGTGGAGGCGGCGCAGGGGGACGATCAGGTACTGGTTCTGGATGAACGGGAACAGGATGCCGAACAGCGCGGCGAGGAGGATCACGACCAGCAGGACGGTGTTCACGGTCGTCTTCAGGACCGTGAGGGACTGCCTCGGGATGAGCTCGATCAGCTTCCAGCCGGAGCCCTCGAACGTGATGTGGAATACGACGTACGCGGTCCCGTCCACCGTGAAGGGGTAGCTCCCCTCGACGGAGCGGAGCGCCTCCTGCGCGAACGCCGCGCCGCCGAAGAAGCGGTGCACGGCGTCGCGGTCGGACGACGAAAGGACCGTGCCCGTCGCGTCGAGGAGATAGAAGCGCGAGCCGGTGATGTACTTCCGCGAATCGATGGCCCGGTAGATGCTTTCCTCGCGGATCGAGATCCGCTCCACGCCGATGTACCGCCCCATGCGGTGCCAGTCCATGATGGCCCGATAGTAGGACCACTCCGTCGCGGAGGCGTTCCAGAAGGCTCGCCCCTTCAGTCCGTACGCCTTCGCCAACGTCACCGCGTCGGCCGGGGAGAGCGTCGAACCGCGCGAGAACACGTCGCCCTCCGCATCGTAGAGGTGGATCGACTGGATGTAGGAGTACGGGATGATCGCGCTGGTAATCCAGGAGTCGACCGTCCAGTACATCTCGCTCCGGGTCTTCCCGGGGTCGGGCTCGTTCCGCAGCATGTCCTGAACGGTGGTGTTGGAGAGCAGGCGCAGGGAGAGTGCGTTCGCGGAGTCGGTCATGGACGTGACGGCGTCCTCCGTGTGCCGGAGCACAAGGAAGACGTCGTCGTAAGCCTTGGCGAGGGTGATGCCCGAGATGCGGACGTTCACGAAGATCCCCACTAGCACCAGCGGGAGGAGGATCAGCCCGATGATGCAGAGATAGGATTTCGTGAGAATCGGGAGATCCCGGAACCGCACCTGCATCCCGTCGTCCCCCTAGCCTTTCAGGGCGCCTGACGTGAGTCCGCGCACGAAGTACTTCTGCAGGAAGACATACAGCAGGATCATGGGGAGGAGGACCATGCAGATCGCCGCCGTGAGCTGACCCCAGTCCGTCATGTACTGGCCCTGGAAGTTGATCAGTCCGACGGAGAGCGGGATGCCGCGCTGCGTCGTCAGCGTCGCGATCCGGGCCCACATGAGCTCGCCCCAGACGAAGCCGAAGTTGAAGACGGTGCAGGTGGCGACAGCGCCGCCGGACAGCGGGAAGATGATGCGAAACATCGTGTCGATCTCCGAACTGCCGTCGATCCGGGCCGATTCGAGGATCTCCGTCGAGATCGACTGGAAGAAGTTGCGCAGGATCAGGATCGTGCCGGACAGCATCCAGCCGATGTAGACGGTGACGAGCGGCGCGTAGGGGATCTGCGTCAGCCCCGATTTCGAGGCCATCAGGTAGAGCGGGATGATCATGGATTCGGCCGGGAGGATCTGCAGCACGAACAGGATGCCGACGATCACGGCCGTCCAGCGGAGATGCATGCGGGAGAGCGCATAGCCCGCGAAGGTGCCGAGGACCGTGGTGAGGACCAGGGAGACCGCGGCGATGAAGACGCTGTTGCCGAAGTAGTCGCCGAGCCGTCCCGTCGTGAACGCGTTGACGTAATTGTCGAGCATCCACGCCTTCGGAAGTCCCCAGAGGTTGACGTGGAATTCACTCGTCGCCTTCAGGGACGTCAGGATCGTGAAGACGACCGGATACAGATAGACGACCGCGATCACGCCCAGGAAGGCCACGAGGAGCGCGGGGCCGACCTTCCGTCTAGTACTCATGGACTTCCCCCTTCGCGAACCGGTTCATGACGAAGATGATGACCGAGACGAGCAGCGTGAACAGCACGCCGATTGCGGCGGCGTATCCGAACTCGTTGTACTTGAAGGCGTTCTCCAGCATCTGCAGCGGCACCGTCTTCGAGTAGCTCCCGGGGCCTCCCTTGGTCATCGTGTACACGATGTCGTACGTCTTGAAGGATCCGATCATGACCAGCATGGAGACGAGGCCGATCGTCGGCATGATCAGCGGCAGGATCACGTGCCGGATCTGCCGGAGATACCCAGCGCCTTCGATGCGGGCCGCCTCGAACATCTGGGACGGGATCGCGATGATCGACGTGTAGAACAGCATCATGACGGAACCGGAGCCCCTCCAGCCGCTGACGATGCCGAGGCTCCAGATCACGAGCCGCGGCTCGCCCAGCCAGGCCAGCTGCATCGACTTCAGCCCGAGCAGCCCGAAGAGCTGGTTCACCAGCCCGACGTCCGGCGTCAGGATGAAGGTGAACAGGAGGCCGATCACGATCATCGGCATCATGCTCGGAGCGAAGTAGATGAGGCGCAGGGCGGAACTCGTGCGGCGCCCCACGCGGTAGACGAGCAGCGCGAGGAACATTCCGAAGACGAGCGCGATCGCGGACGAGATCAGGGAGAGCTCGATGGAGTGCAGGAACGCCTTCTGCGGCGGGGAGTCCTGGAAGAACTTCACGTAGTTGCCGAAGCCGACGGACTGCATGGGCGAGAAGCCGTTCCATTTCGTCGCGGAGAGGAGGAAGTTCCAGGCGAGGGGGATCACCACGGTCGCGGCGATGAAGACGACGGCCGGGAGCAGGAAGAGCGTGCCGAGGACCTGCGCCTGGGCGTAGATCGATCGTATCCTGTGTCGACGGTTCACGGGTCGGTTCCTCCGTTTGGTCTCGGGTCGTGCGGCGGGCATCGGAGTGGGCACGGGCGTCGCCGCCCGTGCCCACTCCGAGCCGGTTCTCAGGAAGCCATCGTCATCAGCCGATCGCTTCCACCCTCAGCTTCTCGAGGTCGACGAGCGCCGCCGCGGGATCGAAGATGTAGTTCGCGGGCATGCTCTGGTCGAGGTACTCGCTCAGCTTCGGGGAGAGCTGCAGGATCTCGTTGACGCCGAATCCGTTGCCGGACTCCTTCGCGTAGGCGATGACCGCCGGGTCCGAGGAGGTGACACCCTTGATCGCGACCGGCGAACCGCCGTCGACGCGCTTCTGGACGACCTCGACGCTCGTCAGGTACTTCGCGATCTCGATGGACGCTTCCGGATGCTTCACGTTCACGGGGATCATGAGTCCGTTCGCGCCGCCGGCCATCTGATGCACGCTCGGTCCGATGTGCGGCAGGGACAGGACCTGGATGTTCGTGAACCCAGCGTCCTTGACGACGCCGGCCGCCAGGAAGTTGACTTCGGCCATCATCGCGATCTTCTTGGTCTTGAACGCGCTCACGACCTGGTCGAGGGTGACGGTCAAGGCGCCGGAGCCAGGATAGCAGTACTCCTTGTCGTACATCTCCTTGACACCGTCCAGCGCCTTCTTCACCAGCGGGTCATTGAAGGAGATCTGGCCGGCGGACCACTGCTTCAGCTGATCGTCGGTGGGCCAGACGGACTGGAGGTTGTTGCGGTGGATCCAGCTCGGCCAACTGTTGCCGAAGGGGATGATGCCGAGCTTGGACTTGATCGTCGCGCACGCCGCCATGAACTCGTCCCACGACGGACGGTCGGACAGGGTCACGCCAGCCTGGTCGAGGAG
>CAIXGU010000300.1 GCA_903919045.1 uncultured Eubacteriales bacterium
CCCGCAAGGCGAAGGACCCTTTCTACAGCAAGGAGAACCAGGCCGTGCTCAAGCGCTCCATCGAAGCGGCGGAGCGCGGGGAAGTCACGACCCACGACCTGATCGAAGACGACCCGTAGCCCCTTTTCTTCGCCCTTCAAAGCATCTTCCCATTCCCTCCCGGACGGAGTATGCTCGGAGCATCGCGCGCCGCATCACCGGCGCCTTGAGGAGGTCCTGCCGATGACCGAGCCGAACGTCTCCGTTCCCGCCGCGTCCTCCGCCTCCGCTCCCGTCCCGCACGCCTCCCCCTACCGCTGGGTCGTCCTCGGCGCCTTCATGCTCGTGATGGCCGCCCAGCAGCTGACCTGGATCACGTTCGCCCCGGTCACCCGTCTCGCGGCCGGCTTCTACGGCCAGAGCGAGTTCACGATCGGGCTGCTGTCGATGGTCTTCATGATCGTCTACATCCTCGTCTGGTTCCCCGCCTCGTGGGCGATCGACACGTGGGGCCTCAAGGCAGGCGTCGGGATCGGCGCCGTTCTCACGGGCGGCTTCGCGCTCGTCCGCGGCTTCCTGGCTCACGATTTCGTCTGGGTCTTCGTCGCGCAGGTCGGAATCGCCGTCGGCCAGCCGTTCGTGATCAACGCCGTCGCCAAGGTCGCCGCCCGCTGGTTCCCGCTGAAGGAGCGCGCGACCGCCTCCGGCCTCGCCTGGCTGATGGGGTATCTCGGCCTGATCGCCGGCTTCGCCCTCACGCCGATGCTCGCGCCGACCGCCGACCGCATTCCGTCGATGCTGATGGTCTACGGCGTCGTCTCCGCCGTCCTGTGCGCGACGTTCCTCGTCTTCGCGAAGGAGCGCCCCAGCGCGCCGGTCGGCGCGCCCGGCGAGGAGGTCCGCGCGCTCGTGATCGACGGCCTCAAGTCGCTCCTCAAGCAGCGCGACTTCCTGCTCTTCAACGCGATCTTCTTCATCGGCCTCGGCGTCTTCAACGGCGTCTCGACCTGGACCGACCTGATCCTCGCGGGCCGCATCGGCGACCCCGAGCAGGCCGGCCTGATCCCCGCCGCGATGGTGGTGATGGGCGTCGTCGGATCGGCCGTGATCCCGATGCTCTCCGACCGCCTGCGCAACCGCACGAAGATCATCTTCCTCGCCCTCGCCGGCAGCGTGCCCGGCCTGATCGGCCTGACGTTCCTCCGCAGCTTCGGCGGTCTGCTCGCCTCCGCCGCGGTCCTCGGCTTCTTCATGCTGAGCTGCGCGCCGGTCGGCTTCCAGTACAGCGCCGAGGTGGGGCACCCCGCGCCCGAGGGCACCTCGACGGGCATCCTGATGACGATGGGCCAGATCTCCGGCATCCTGTTCATCTTCGGGATGGACTGGCTGAAGGACCCGGCGACCGGCTCGATGACCCTTCCCCTCGTCGGCCTCGCCGTCCTGCTCGCCGTCGGCGCAATCCTCGCGCTGTTCCTCCGCGAATCCAAGCTGCTCGCGGGCTCGAAGGGCGCCTAGCCGGGCGCCCTTCCGGAGCCTGTCCGGAGCCGGAGGCGTTCACGCTTCCTTCCGGTCCGCTTCGTTCTCCTTTCACATCCCGTGCGTACCATGAAGGGCGTAGGGACGAAGACGTCCCCGAAAGGAGCCCTCCATGAACGCCACTGGACCGAACCGGCCGAACCGCCGTTCCCTCCGCCTCCTCGCCCTCGCCCTCGCCCTCGCCGCCGCCCTTTCCGCAGCGGGGTGCGCCGTCGCGCCGACCCCGGATGCCGCGTCCGCGGCCCTCCCGACCGTCGACGCGACGACCTCCGCGGACCGACCGGCCGCCGGGTCCGTCTCGGAAGACACGGCGGTCCCCGCTTCCTTCGGTTCCGCCGGCGCCGCCGAAGAAGCCGATCCGACGCTCGCGGAGATGCTGACCTATGCGATCCAGGACGAGTATCTCGCCCGCGCGGAATACGAAGCCATCGTCTCGCGGACGACCTTCCGCAATCCGTTCTTCGGCATCTCGCGCGCCGAGGCCGGGCACGTCGCCCTCCTGGAACCGCTCTTCGCGGCCTACGGGGTCGCCCTTCCCGCGGACGACGCGGCTGCGCGGGTCACGATCCCCGCCGGCGCGGCGGACGCCTACGAAGCCGGCGTCGCGGCCGAGATCGCGAACATCGCCATGTACGAGCGCTTCCTCGCGCTCGAGCTTCCGGACGACGTCCGCTCCGTCTTCGAGCAGCTCGCCGCGGCGTCCCGCAGCCACCTCGACGCCTTCCGGCGCAATCTCGACCGCGTCACGTGACGCAGCCGGCGCGGCGCGGCCTCCCGCGGTGGTAGAATCATTCCATCACCGCACGGGAGGTCCGCCGCCATGCCGCTCAAGGAAGCCGCGAAGAGGTTCCTCACCCCCGCGATGACGTTCATCGTCCTGATGGGCGTCGTCAGCATGCTGTCCGACATGACCCACGAGGGCGCGAAGAGCCTCTATGGGTCGTTCCTGACGCTCGCGGGCGCCTCCGCCGCGGCGATCGGCTTCGCGACCGGCCTCGGGGAGCTCGTCGGCTACGCGCTGCGCCTCGTGTTCGGCTGGATCGCCGACAAGCGGAAGAACCATTGGACGCTGATGCTCCTCGGGTACTTCCTCAACATGGCCGCGATCCCCGCGCTCGCCCTCGTCGGCGAGAACGGCTGGATCCTGGCCTGCGGGCTGATCGTCGCCGAGCGCTTCGGCAAGGCGATGCGCTACCCCTCGAAGAACACGCTCGTCTCCTTCGCCTCGTCGCAGGTCGGCCAGGGCAAGGGCTTCGCGATCATGGAGTTCCTCGACCAGCTCGGCGCCTTCGCCGGCCCCGCCCTGCTCTTCCTCGTGATGCTCGCCACGAGGGGCGGCGGCACGCTCGCGAGCTACGGCCTCGCATTCGCGCTGCTCGGCATCCCGGCGGTCGCCACGATGGTCCTGCTCTTCATCGGCCGCGCGAAGTTCCCGACGCCCGAGGACTTCGAGACGAAGCCCCGCGACCACATCGACCCCGCCCTGCTGCGCCGCCCGTTCCTGTGGTTCATCGCCGCCTCCGCGCTGATGGCCCTCGGCTTCGCGGACTTCCCGATGATCACGATGCACGTCTTCAAGGAGGGGCTCGTCTCCGCCGACGTGCTGCCGCTGCTGTACGCCGGCGCGATGGCCGCGGACGCGTTCGCCGCGCTGTTCTTCGGCTGGCTGTTCGACAAGGTCGGCATCCGCGTGCTGATGCTCTCCTCGTTCCTGTCCGCCTTCTTCTCGGTCTTCGTCTTCTCGCTGAACACGCTCCCCTGGGCCCTCGTCGGCATCGCCCTCTGGGGCATCGGCATGGGCGCGCAGGAGTCGATCCTCAAGGCCGCGGTCGGCACGCTCGTCCCGAAGGCGCGCCGCTCCTTCGCGTTCGGCCTCTTCCAGACCGTGTACGGCGTGTTCTGGTTCGCCGGCAGCTGGGTCATGGGCGCGCTCTACGACGTGCACCCCGCCGGGCTCGTCGCCTTCTCGCTCGCCGCTCAGCTCGTCGCCGTCCCGCTGTTCTTCGGCAGCCACCGCTCGCTGAAGGCCGCGCAGGAAGCCCCCGCGACGCCCGCCCCGCCCGCGGTCCCGCCCGCTCCGCCGGTGGTATGATGGATCCAGCGGGCCATCCGGGCCCAGCCCGTCCCCATGGAGGTGACGACATGTCCGAAAAGAACCGTCTCGCGGCCCTGCTTCTCTGCTTCTTCCTCGGCTACCTCGGCATCCACCGCTTCTACGTCGGCAAGGTCGGCACCGGCATCGTCTGGCTCCTCACCGCCGGCGTCTTCGGGATCGGCTGGCTCGTGGACCTGATCCTGATCGCCACGGGATCCTTCAAGGACAAGACGGGCGCGAAGGTCGAGAAGTGGGAGGGCTGACCGCCCGCACCGAAGCGGCGAACCCGAGCGCATGAACGGGAGACGCCCCGCCGAACCGGCGGGGCGTCTCTTCGCGTCTGCCGTTCCGCAGACCCGCGTCTAGATGTACAGGTCCCGCTTCCCGTAGCCCACGTACGTCGCGACGATGCACGCGACCGCCACGACGGCGGCCAGCGCCACGTAGACCGGCTGGTAGGCCTGGTCGCGCATGATCGGCGCGGCCTGGAACCACTTGAACGGCGTCAGGTAGCGCAGGAAGTCGAGGTTCTTGTTGACGTCGACGACGATCGACAGCACGTAGGTCGTCAGCATGACCGTCGTGGCCGCGGACGCCGCCGCCTTCGGGCGCTTCCACACCGCGGCGATCGCCGAGCCCAGGAACAGGAACACGAACTGCACGAGCAGCATGGCCCCCATGAGCAGGAGGATGTCGGACGTCAGGTCCTCGCCGTGCGCGTACTGCGCGACGACCGCGACCGACAGGCCGAGGCACACGAGGTTCAGCACGACGACGTTCACGGCCGCCGCGAGCAGCTTGCCCGTGAGGATCCGCGCGCGCGACGCCGGCCTCGTCATGAGGAACTCCGACGTGCGGTCGCGCTCCTCCTTGGCGACGATCGTCGCACCGAGCAGCGCCGCGTGGATCGTGACCATCAGCAGCACGTACAGGTACAGCATGCCGTAGAAGCCGCTGGCCTTCATGACGTCGAGGTCGCCGAACCCGAGCGCGGCGCGCAGGGTCGACGGGATCTGGTTCATCATGGCCGTGATGTCCTGGCCCGAATCGACGTAGGCGGTGTACTTGGCCATCCCGGCGTAGATCATCAGCACCATGCCGAACGACCACCAGAACAGGGCCTTCCAGTTCGCGCGGAGCTCGCGCAGGAACACGTTCATGGCGTGCGCCCCCTTTCTTCCGCGCTACTGCGCGTGGATGTCCTTCCTCGCGAAGGCGAGGAAGCTGGCCGCGACGGCGACGACGGCCACGCAGGCGGCGAGGATCGCGAAGCCGGTCTCGTACGTCCCGTTCTTCAGGATGTACGCGGCGTCGAACCACTTGAACGGCGTGACGTAGCGGATCTTGTCCTCGCCGATGATGGCCCCGAGCATGCCGACGACGAAGAAGCCGAACACGGCCGGCAGCGAGACCGCGACCACCGACTTCACCTTCTCGACGACCGTGCCGAACAGGAGGCCCAGCGCGGCGAAGACGACCTGCACGAAGAACAGCGTGGCCGACAGCAGGGCGAACTGCCCGAGGTCGGCGTCGGACTGCTGCGAGAGCGCGACGGGGATCGTGACCGCGAGGTAGACGGCGTTCGTGAGGACGAGCTGCACGAGGATCGCGAGCGCCTTCTGCGCGAGGATCGACGTGCGGCCGACGGGCTTGCTCAGCAGGAAGTCCGCGGTCTTCCCGCCGGTCTCGCGTCCGATGGCCGCGACGCCGAGGTTCACCGCCTGGATCGCGCCGCACAGCACGATGTAGGCGAACACGAACGAGTAGAAGCCGGTCACGGTGTCCAGCGTGCCGAACACCACGCCGAGCGCGGCCTGCGCGGCCGGCGGCAGCTGCTTCAGGACGTCCTCGAAGACCTGGATGTCGTTCCTGATCGCCCCGTAGAGCAGCATGTACAGCGAGGCGAAGCCGGCGAGCGACAGCGACCACGTCGCGAGCGACCGCGCGCCCGACCGGATCTCATGGGCGAAGACGTTCATCGCTCACCCCTCCTTCTGGTAGTAGTGCAGGAAGATCTCCTCGAGCGTCGGCTCCTCGACCCAGAGGTTGCGGATGCGCAGTCCGGCGAGGTGCGCGACGACGGCGTTGATGTCTCCCTTGTAGTAGAACGAGACGACGCCGTCCTTGCGCTCCAGGTTCGTCACGCCCTCGAGGGCCGCGAACGCGGCGTCCGCCTCCGGCCCGACCTCCACGCCGACCTTCTTGTAGTGGTCGCGGGCCAGGTCGCTCATGCTCTCGATGCGGATGATCCGGCCTTCCTTGATGATCGCGACGCGGCCGCACAGACGCTGCACCTCGTCGAGCACGTGCGACGACAGCAGGATCGTCGCGCCCTTCGCGTTCTCCTGGCGAAGCAGCTCGAAGAAGCGCTGCTGCATCAACGGGTCGAGGCCGCTGGTCGGCTCGTCGAGGATGATCAGCTTCGGTTCGTGGATCAGCCCCTGCAGGATGCCGACCTTCTTCTTGTTGCCGAACGACAGGTCGTCGATGCGGCGCTTCAGGTCGAGGTCCATGTACGCGGCCAGCTCGTGGATGCGCTTCGTGCAGTCCTTGCCGTAGAAGCTCGCGGAGTACTTGAGGAGGTCGAGAACCTTCATCCGGTCGTAGTACGACACCTCGGACGGCAGGTAGCCGACCTCGCGGGCGATCTCGGGCGCGTGCGTCCGGCAGTCCTTGCCGAAGACCGTCGCCGACCCGCTCGTCGCGTGGATCAGGTTCAGGAGCGTGCGGATCGTCGTGCTCTTGCCGGCGCCGTTCGGGCCGATGAAGCCGAAGATCTCGCCCTCGGCGACGTCGAAGCTGACATCGATGATGCCGCGGGCCTTGCCGTAGGACTTGGTCAGGTTCCGGATCTCGATGACGTTCATGCGGCTTTCCTCCTTATGCGGGCCATCAGCCCGCCAGCCAGCGTTCCATGAGGTCGGGGTCGAGCAGCCGGACGGATCCGGCCGGCGCTCCGAGGATGCGTTCGTAGATGCGCGCGTACGCGTCGGCGAGGGCGAGGATGCGCGCGAGCGCGCCGGGCGCGGGCGGGTCCGCCAGCATCTCGGCGACGATCCCCTCGGTCAGCGACACGCCCAGCACCAGGAACAGGTCCGCGGCCCGCTCCGGGTCGGGTGCGTCGAACACGCCCTCCGCGACGCCCTGTCGGACGATGCGTCCCACGAGCGGGGCCATCGCCCGCCGCCCGGCCTCGTTGAGCCGCAGCCGCACGCGCAGGTTGTCTTCCCCGTACCACGCCCGCATCAGGGAGGCGAGCATCGCCTTCCGCTCGGTCTTCCAGGCCAGGCCGTCGGCCATCACGCGCTGGAACTTCGCGAGCGCGGGCAGCGTCGGGTCGTCGACGATCGGCGCGATCCGGCGGAGCGCGTCGTCGGTCAGCCGGCCGACGAAGGCCTCGAGCAGGTCCTGCTTCGAGTCGAAGTAGTGGTAGAACGCGCCCTTCGAGATGCCCGCTGCGTCCAGCACGTCCTGGACGGACATGCTCTCGTAGCCCTTCGCGTAGATCAGCCGGCTCGCCGCATCCAGGATGCGGCTGCGGCGCTCGGCGTTCTCCTGTTCGTTGACGGTGCGGGCCATCTCCCGGCGGCCTCCGCCTTTCTTAGACCGACGGTCGGTCTATGAATGGGAGCATACGCCTGCTGGCAAGGGAACGCAAGGGGGAGGGGGGCGCGGCCTTTCCTCCCAGCATGGCACTCGCCCCGGCGCCGCCCTATACTGGGGACATGCACCTGAGGCTGCCCTCGGACGGTCCCTTCCCCTTCCGGTTCGACCGGAAGCGCCTCGACCACCCGGACGTGCCGGCCCACCAGCACGACGGCTACGAGGTCTACTGCCTGCTCGCCGGCGACGTGGACTACTTCGTCGAGAACCGGGTCTATCCGCTCGCGGTCGGCGACGTCATGATCACCGACCCCTACGAGGTCCACACCCCGATCTTCCGGTCGGACCGGCCGTACGAGCGCATCTGCATCCAGTTCGACGACGCCCTCACGGGCTGGACGCGCGACGCCGGCTACGACCTCGCGTCGGTCTTCCGCGACCGAGCGCGGGGCCAGGGCAACCGCGTGCCGCTCGCCCACGCGCAGAAGGAGGAGTTCCTCGGCATCCTCGCCCGCATCGAGCGCGCCGCGGCGTCCGAACGCCCGCTGGACCGCGTCCTGACGTACACCTATGTCCTCGAGCTGCTCGCCCTCGTCAACCGGGCCCTGCTGGACGGACCCGGCGAAGTCGCCCCCGCGGGCGTCCCCGAGCCCGTGCAGGCCGTCCTGCGGCGCATCGACGCCGGGCTGGACGGGGACCTCTCGCTCCACGCGCTCGCCGATGCGGAGCATCTCTCGCCCGACCACCTCGGCCGCCTGTTCAAGCGCAGCACCGGCCTCGGCCTGCACGACTACGTCCTCGCGAAACGCATCGCGCGCGCCAAGGAGCTGCTGCGCGAAGGCCGCAGCGTGACCGAGGCCGGTGCCGCCGCAGGCTTCGGGGACTACGCGAACTTCATCCGGACCTTCAAGAAGGCCGTCGGCGTCCCTCCGGGCGCCTACCGCCGCCTCTAGCCCCGCGCGCACCGCGCCCTGCCGCGCGCCGGAACCTCGTCGGATTCCGCAACACGCGCCCCGGCCGCCGCAAGGACGCCGCCCTCCGCCTGCGGCTATCCTAGAAGCGAGGAGGTGCGTCATGGACAACGTGCGCATCGGCATCGTCGGGATCGGGAACATCGGTTCCTTCCACGCCACCTATCTGTCCCAGGGCCGCATCGCCGGCGCGACGCTCGCCGCGGTCTGCGACCTCCGCGCGGAGCGCCTCGCATGGGCGCGCGCGACGCTCGGCGAGGGATTCGCCGTCTTCGGGGATTACGGCGCGATGCTCGCCGCCGGCGGGCTCGACGCGGTCCTGATCGCGGTGCCGCACTACCTCCACCCGCCCTTCGCCGTGCAGGCCTTCGCGCGCGGGCTCCACGTCCTCTGCGAGAAGCCCGCCGGGGTCTACGCCCGCCAGGTGCGCGAGATGGACGCGGCGGCCGCCGCGAGCGGTCGCGTCTACGCCATGATGTTCAACCAGCGCACGACGCCCGCCGTCAACAAGGTCAAGGACCTGCTGGACGCCGGCGAGCTGGGCGCCCTGAAGCGCGTCGCCTACACGATGACGGCCATGTACCGCACGCAGGCCTACTACGATAGCGGCGGCTGGCGCGGGACGTGGTCGGGCGAGGGCGGCGGCGTGCTCATGAACCAGGCCCCGCACAACCTCGACATCTGGCTCCGCCTCTGCGGCCTGCCGGCGCGCGTCCGCGGCTTCTGCTTCGAGGGGAAGAACCGCACGCTCGAATGCGAGGACGAGGCCACGGCTTACCTCGAGTACCCGGGCGGGGCGATCGGCGTCGGCTTCTTCTCGACGTCCGAGCCCGTGCCCGTGAACCGCCTCGAGCTGGTCGGCACGCGCGGCCGGATCGTCCTCGAGGACGAGGCGACGCTGACCTTCCAGCGCGTGCCGGTCGACGAGCGCGACTTCAACGCCGCGGCCCGGGAGGGCTTCGCGAAGCAGGATGCGTGGACCTGCGCGATCCCCGTCGGGAAGCTCGACAACTACCAGCAGGGCCACATGCTGGTCACGCGGAACTTCGTGGACGCGGTCCTCCGGGGCGCGCCCCTGATCGCCCCGGGGCCCGAAGGCATCCGGGTCACGCAGCTCATCGACGCGATCTACCTGTCCTCCTGGCTCGACCGCGTCGTCGCGTTCCCGGTGGACGAGGACCTCTACTACGATGCGCTCCAGGAGCGCATCCGCACGTCGTCCTTCACCAAGCCGCCGGTCGTCGAGCGCACGTTCGACGACATGGCCCGATCCTTCTGAGAGGTGCGCGCATGGCCCGAGAGATCAATCCCCGGTCCCTGTCCGACGACTCCCTGCGGCCGCTCGCCGTGGACGGACGCGTCATCGGCTACTCCCTCGACCTCCTGAACATCCGCTACCGCTGCACGCCGCTGTCCTGCGTCGAGAAGCTGTCGCTCCGCGTCGACGGCGTCCCCGTGGACGAGCGGGACATCCTCGTGCGGCACCACGACAAGCGGTTCATGGTCTCCCGGCTCCCGGACCTGTGGGCCGAGGTCTGGGACATGAACGCCGCGATCCGCATCGAGGTCCTGAAGAAGGACGGCCTTGCGCCCGGCGTCCACGACGTCGACGTCGAGCTCCTCCTGCGCATCCCCTACATCTTCGCCCACGCGAAGGATACGTCGAACATCCGCCGCGAGGACGCCGCGACGTCCTCGTTCGCCACCGAGGACGCGTCCTGCGCCAAGGCGCTCCGCCTCCAGGAAGGGGGCCGCTGACATGCAGAGCAAGGTGCGCCTCGGCGTCCGCCTCTTCAGCTTCCGCAACCTGTACCCGCTCGACGAGGCCTTCCGCAAGATCGCGGCCTACGGCGTGACGGGCTTCGACGTCACGGCCTCGCAGACCGTGGCCCAGTACCCCTGGCCCACGGACGCGTACATCGAGGAGTTCAAGGCGCTCTACCGGAAGCACGGGCTCGAGCTCATCAGCTACGACGGCAACATCGACCTCGGCATCCGCCCCGACCGCCACCTGACCGACGAGGAGATGTTCTTCAACGCGCGCAACGACGTCATCGCCGCGGCCCGCTTCGGCGCCCGCTTCCACCGCGTGCAATGGCATCTCCCGGCGCACGTCCTCGAGCGCCTCGCCCCCTATTGCGAGCTGCTCGGCATCCGCGCGGGCATCGAGATCCACAGCCCCCTCAAGCCCAGCAGCGCGGTGATCCAGGAGTACGTCGCGATGTTCGACCGCGTGCAGTCGCCCTGGATCGGCCTGATCCCGGACTTCGGCGCGTTCGCCTCGAAGCCGCGTAAGGAGCAGGTCGAGCAGGCGCTCCGCGAGGGCATCGCGCGGTCGACGATCGACGCGGTCATCGCGGGCGTGCTCGACGGCGTCCCCCCGGCCGTCGCGGCCGAGACGCTCGAGCGCGGCGGCGGCGGCCCGAAGGAGCTGCGCTTCCTCGGGCGCATGTACCACAGCGGGTTCGGGACGCCGGACTTCGAGGGCCTGAAGCGGATCCTCCCGTACTCGTTCCACTTCCACGGGAAGTTCTACAGCTTCGACGAGGACGGCAACGACTCGTGCATCCCGCTCGAGACGCTGCTGCCGCTCATCCGCGACTCGGGCTACGACGGGTACATCACGAGCGAGTACGAGGGCCACATGGACGGCAACGAGGCGGACCCGGCCGAGATGGTCGGTCGCCAGCTCGCGCTGTACCGGAGGATCCTGGAAAGGTAGGGAGGCCTACATGTCGCCGATGGCGAGACTTCTCAGCAAGAAGTAGACAAGGGCCATCTGCAGGAGGACCAGCACGACCGATAGGGCGTTCTGGCGACGGGCGTTCGCGCGCTTCGCCTCGGCCCCTTCCCCGGTCGGCTCGTGAGCCGCGGCGACGGCCTCCGTCAGCGCGGACAGCGCGACATACGAGCCGAGGAAGCCTCCGCCCAGCAGGAGGCAGGCGACCGACAGCGCGACGGACCCAGCGATCCCAGCCTTCGGACGGCCTGTCTCGGCCGTTTCCGACCGGCGCATCCGGACGATGCCGGCCGCCGCCAGGACGAGGAACACGAGGAAGAGCCCGTCTCCGGTGATCAGGAACGCCAGGCTGGCCACCGGCATCCACCACGCGTAGGATCCGATTCCGGCAAAGAAGGCGGCGACGAATAGGAGGCCCGTCGCCAGCAGCGCCTGCGAGACGAGCAATCCGATCCGGAGAGGTCGCTTCATCGCGACTCGCCCCCTTTCCTATTCGGTCCTGAAGGATCGTCGTGTTGCGGCGGATCGTCGCCGTTTCCTTCAGCATAGCACGGAGGCGAAACCGGACAAGGCCGGAATCCGGCCGTTCGCAAGGGGGCGGCCGTCGGCGCCCCTAGATCAGCTTCTTCAGGTTCTCCCACACGATCGCATACGCGTGCGGCAGCAGGTGCACGCCCTCGGACGCGAAGTCGGCGCGCAGGTCGCCCGCCGCATCGAAGAGCCCCTCGTTC
>CAIXGU010000301.1 GCA_903919045.1 uncultured Eubacteriales bacterium
CCGGAGGGATTCATCGTCCGCGGCGTCTCGTCGGAGACCGACCTCCCGATGCTCCACGGCTTCCTCGACAACAGCCGCGGCATCGGCCTCGCGGACATGGCCTACGCGCTCCGCAACGGGCGCCGGCCCCGCATGCACGCCGACCTGGGCCTGCACGCGTTCGAGATCGTGGAGGGCGTCCTCACGAGCGCGCGTTCGGGCCGCATCTACGAGATGTCGTCGACCTGCGAGCGGCCGAGGATGCTGCGCACGACCGCGCTCGCCGGCTCCGCGCAGGAAGTGGCGCTGGACGACTGAGGAGGTGACCCTCATGGATCCCAAGAAGACCCGTGGAATCCGGCGCGGCGTCTCCCTCTACAGCTACTCGGGGGAGTACGGCGTCACGATGGCCCTGGAGGACATGTTCAAGGACATCCGCGACCTCGGCTGCGACGGCCTCGAGATCCTCGCGAACGCCCACGTCCCGGGATACCCGAAGCCGACCGGGGCGTGGGTCGCGGAATGGCACCGGCTGATCCGGAAGTACGGCCTTCGGCCCGTCGAGTACGGGCACTGGATCGATTCGCGCCGCTATCCCGGCCGCGAGCTGACGACCGAGGAGTCCGTCGCCGGGCTGATCGTGGACATCAAGCTCGCCGCGAAGCTCGGCTTCACGGTGATGCGCACGAAGATGGGCGTGATCTCCGACGACCTCGATCCGGTGGCGAACTGGCGCGAGATCATCAAGGGCGCGCTGCCGACGGCGAAGCGATACGGCGTCGTGATGTGCCCCGAGATCCACAACCCCACGCTGCTGGATTCGAGGATGGTCCGCGAATACGTCGATTTCATCCGCGAGACGAAGACGAAGCACTTCGCCCTCAACATCGACTTCGGCGTCATGATGCACCGCACCTGGCGCTTCCCGGGGATGAGCCACGACGTCGTCATGAAGTACAGCCCCGTCTCCGACCTGAAGCCGCTCCTCCCCTACGTCGCGGTCTGCCACGCCAAGTTCTATGAGGTGGACGACGATTTCAACGAGACCTACATCGATTATCCCGCGATCCTGGAGCTCATGAAGAAGGAACGCTGGAGCGGCTACCTGCTCAGCGAGTACGAGGGGCTCAAGGACCAGCCGGGGCGCGCGTCGGACCAGCTGCGCAGGCAGCACGTCCTGATGAAGCGCGTCCTCGGACGCTGAGAGGAGGGGTCGGACATGCTGGATCGCGAAGTCATCCAGTCCCGCGGATTCCGGAACGTCGCCGTGAACGGCCAGGCCGTCGGCTTCGAGGTCGCCGTGCGGCTTCCCTACTACCGCGGCATCTGGCTCTCCCAGCTGCGCCCGGGCCATCTGTCCGTGGACGGCGAGGAGATCAGGGAAGCCGACATCTCCTGGATCGTGAACGGCACGGCTTATCCGCAGAAGGACGTCACGAAGCACGGCGACGTCCACTGGTTCCTGCTCGACACGGCCGTCCTGTCCGTGAAGAAGAAGGGCGGTCTCGCCCAGGGGCTGCACGACGTCGCGCTGGACTTCACCTGGAGCGCGTCGTACATGCCCCCGTCGATGGACACGGGGTTCGGGACCCGGCCGCAGAAGCGCCGTCTCGCGATCGTCTAGGGCGGCGGGCGGAAGCCTGCCGGGACGCACGACGAAGGGGCTCCCTCCGCGAGGAGAGAGCCCCTTCCTTGCGCCGGCGCCCGGGCGGACGCCGCGTCTTCCCTAGTCCTGCTTCCGGGCGAACGCGAGGTACGCGTCGATCTCCTTCGTCGTCGCGGGGATCGTCCCGACGCCCTTCTCGTTGAACGCCAGCATGCGCGGGGA
>CAIXGU010000302.1 GCA_903919045.1 uncultured Eubacteriales bacterium
CCGACGGCGCCTCGGCCGTCCTCATCCTCTCCGTGCTCGCGTTCAACCTGCTCGCGCGGGCGCTGTCCCGCGCGATCCACAGGCGCTTCACGGGCGGGAAGGCCTAGCGCGCCGCCGACCGCGCGCCTACTCCAGCAGCGGCAGGATCGCGCGGTCCACGTCCTCCTCGGACGCCGGCCGCTCCACGCCGTCGAACAGGCTCCAGATCTCGACGTGCTCGGCCGCGTCGCCCGGCTCGAGGTCCCACATCGGGCTCAGCGACTCCATCTCGAGCATCCGGTCGTTCGTGTAGGTCTCGTACGAGCACAGCCCGAAGTCGGGGTACTCCGCCTCGTCGTCGTACTCGAAGCGCTTCACGAACAGCTGGCCCCGGTTGGCGTAGGCCGCCCAGCCGGCGTCGACCGGCAGCCCGATCTTGAAGGGCCCCGCCGCCTGCGGGTCCTGGTCCAGGAAGACGTACTTCGCTCCCCACGCCACGCGCGGGTCATTCATCCTGGAATAGGTCCACAGGGCCAGCGTCCGGTTGGGCAGCAGCTCCGGTCCCGCCTGGACCTGCGGGACGATCTCGCGTCCGCCCGGGGCCATCACGGTGACGGCCCACACCGACAGCGTGACCTCCCAGGCGTTCCGGTTGGTCAGGCGGTGCCGGACCGTGACCTCGGACGTCTCGGGGTCGAGGACGACCTCGACCTCCTTGTCGATCTGCGTCCAGTCGTCCATCTTCGCGCGCGTCCACACGCCGTTCGGGATCTTCTTCCACTCGACGGGGAAGTTGTCCTCATCGTAGGTGCGCGGCCGCTCCTCGGGCGCATGCCAGAGGCGGTGCCCGCCGTAGGAGTTCCACTCGTCGCCGCCGGTCCGCCCCGCGGTCTCGGGGAACACGGCCAGGTGGTTCGGCCCGTCGACGAAGCCGTACCGGAGGATCCGGGGCCCGACCTCGGTCGTGACGACCAGGTCCACCCGGCCGTCGGTGATGCGGAGGCAATGCTTCCATCCCTCGAACGCCGTCTCGGAGACCGTGACCTTGCGCTTGGCCATGCCGCGCCCCTTTCGTCCGCCGGCGTCCCGCCGGCTTCGCTTCCATTATACCGAAGCGCGGTGGGAAGGGCGCCTGCCGTCGACGATATGGTAGGATGGACCCGGGGCCGCCCGCGGCCGCCCGACGACCCGAAGGAGGACCCGACCATGCCGGATTCCTGGGAGAGCTTCCTCGCCGATTGCGACGCCTGCCGCCGCTGCCCGCTCGGGTCGACGCGGAGGAACGCGGTCGTGTGCCGCGGCGCGTGGAAGGCCCCGCTGATGTTCATCGGCGAGGGGCCGGGCGCCGAGGAGGACGCGCGCGGGAAGCCGTTCGTGGGCCAGGCCGGGCGCCTGCTCGACCTGCTGCTCGAGGCGCAGGGGTTCCCCGAGAGCGCCTACCACATCGGCAACGTCGTGAAGTGCCGCCCGCCCGAGAACCGCGTCCCGACCGAGGAGGAGGCCGCCGCCTGCCGGCCGCTCCTCGCCCGGCAGATCCTCCTCGTCCGGCCGAAGGTCGTCGTCCTGCTCGGCGCCACGGCGCACCGCTACATCACCGGCTCGAAGGAGCCGATCTCGAAGGTCCGCGGCCAGTGGACCGAGAAGAACGGCTACCACATGCTCCCGACCTTCCACCCGGCCTACATCCTGCGCAATGACCGCGACCGGATCGTCCTCTGGAAGGACCTCCTGTCGGTCCGGGCGAAGCTCGAGGAGCTCGGCTTCGCCGCGCCGCTCCCGGACCCGGCCGCGATGCCGTCCGGACGGGGCTGAGGCGCCGTCCCGGCCCTCTTCTCCGCCGCGTCCTCCGCGATCCCTCCCGACGCCTCCTCCCGCGACCGTCCCGCCGCCCCGTCCCGGGCTCCGGGACGGTCCTGTTTCACTTGCCTTACAAACCCCGGAAACGGGAACATCCAGGTGTTGACAGAACGCAGGACCGATGCTAATTTGGGTAGGCGCCTCGCGGGAGCGGGGCACGGACCTTGAAAATCGAACAGTGCAAACAAGACGAGCCAAGCGCGATTCCTAGAGAATCGGACAAGTAATCAAGGAGCCAAAGAGGCTCTCTGGAAGACATTCACAGAGAGTTTGATCCTGGCTCAGGACGAACGCTGGCGGCGTGCCTAACACATGCAAGTCGAGCGGGATGCAGCAATGTATCCAGCGGCGGACGGGTGAGCAACACGTGAGGAACCTGCCCTACAGTGGGGAACAACACCGG
>CAIXGU010000303.1 GCA_903919045.1 uncultured Eubacteriales bacterium
ACGCCGCGATCGCCGTCCTCGGCCTCCCGAACGCCGCCGCCCGGCACGCCCGCGCCGAGGACGCCGCCCGCGAGCCCGCCCTCCGCGGCGCCTTCGACGTCGCGGCCGCGCGCGCCGTCGCGTCGCTCCCCGTCCTGTGCGAGTACTGCCTGCCGTTCCTCCGCGAGGGCGGCCTGTTCGTGGCGATGAAGGGCCGCGCCGACGAGGCCGCCGAGCCGATGGACCGCGCCCTCGCGCTCCTCGGCGGCGCGCCGGGCCCGGTCGACCGCTTCGTCCTCCCCGGCACCGGCATGCAGCGCACCCTCGTCCTCGTCCGCAAGGTCCGCCCCACGCCGCCGCAGTACCCCCGCAAGGCGGGGAAGCCCGAGAAGGAGCCCCTCGCATGAACGCCGTCTCGCTCTCCCTCGTCATGTTCCTGCTGATCGTCGCGGGCTACGGCGCGCGCAAGCTGAAGGTCGTCGACGGCCACTTCGGCACGTCGCTCGCGAACTTCATCTTCAACATCGTGTTCCCGGCGCTCATCGTCCGGTCGATGAACATCCCGTTCAACGTGGACGACCTGCGCAACGGCGCGGTCCTGATGGGGATCTGCGCGGTCGTGATGGGGGCCATGTTCTTCCTCGCGGCGGGCGCGAACGCCGCGACGGGCCGGATCGGGGAGCGGACCGACGCGATGGCCCGGATCCTGCGCTTCGCGATGATGTTCCCGAACTACACGTTCATGGCGTACCCCGTCATCGAGGCGCTGTACGGCAAGACCGGCCTGTTCTACGTCACGATGTACACGATGCCCATGCGCGTCGTGTTCTACACGCTGGGGCCCCTGGTCATGGCCGGGATGCGGAAGGCGGGCGGCGCGGCCGCGGACGGGACGACGATCCGCGAGGGCGAGGGCGGCGGCTGGAAGGCGCTGCTCAACCCGGCCGTGCTGTCGATCCCGATCGGCCTCCTGCTCTACGTCTTCTCCGTCGAGCTCCCGCTCCCGCTCGCGAAGTCGCTCGACTACCTCGCGTCCGTCGCGACGCCCATGGGCATGGTCGTGTCCGGCCTCGCGCTCGCGGACTCCGACCTGCGGCGCCTCTTCTCCGAGGGCCGCGTGTTCCTGCTGACCGCGATGCGGCTCGTCCTCGCCCCCGCGCTCGTCTGGGGCGCGCTGACGCTGCTCGCCCTCGTGCCCGGGCTCGCCGTCGACCCGCTCGTCCTCAAGGTCGCCGTGATCTTCAGCGCGATGCCCGCCGCGTCCTCCACGACGATCTTCGCCCTGCGGTTCCGCACGGACCCCGACCGCGCCGCCGCGGCCGTGTTCGTGACCACGGTCCTGTCCATCCTGACGGTCCCGCTCGCGGCCTTCCTGCTGGGGTAGGAGGGCGCCGCGCGGGATCCTCCCGCCGCCCGTCCGGACCCCTCCGGGACCCTGCCGGACCGGCCGGTATGCTATAATGAACCATCCCCTTCAGAGGGCGTGACGATGCCGCGAGACGCGGCATCGAGCCTGTCCGGAGAACTCAGGAGGACACCGCTTCATGGCCGAGAGGAAGCGCGGCTCCGGCGCCGCGGGCGAGGCCGAGAGGGCCGCCGCGTTCGCCGAGCGCGAGAAGTACGACACGATCGTCCCGATCGACCTCGAGCACGAGATGAAGAAATCGTTCATCGACTACGCGATGAGCGTGATCGCCGACCGCGCGCTCCCCGACGTGCGCGACGGCCTGAAGCCGGTGCACCGGCGCATCCTGTACTCGATGTCGACGCAGGGCTTCACGCCCGACAAGCCGTACCGCAAGTGCGCGACGACGGTCGGCGACGTGCTCGGCCGCTTCCACCCGCACGGCGACGTCGCCGTGTACGACTCACTCGTCCGGATGGCCCAGGACTTCTCGCTGCGGCACATGCTCGTCGACGGGCACGGCAACTTCGGCTCCCGCGACGGCGACATGCCCGCCGCCTACCGATACACCGAGGCGCGCCTGTCGAGGATCGCCATGGAGATGCTGACCGACATCAACAAGGATACGGTCGACTTCAAGCCGAACTTCGACGAGCACGAGATGGAGCCCGTCGTGCTGCCGTCCCGCTTCCCGAACCTGCTGGTGAACGGCTCGTCGGGCATCGCGGTCGGCATGGCGACGAACATCCCGCCGCACAACCTCGCCGAGGTCTGCGACGGCGTCGTCATGATGATCGACGACCCCGACGTCTCGGTCGACCGGCTGATGACCGCGATCAAGGGCCCGGACTTCCCGACGGCCGGCACGATCCTCGGCACCGCGGGCATCCGCGAGGCCTACGCGACCGGGCGCGGCCGCATCGTCGTGCGGGCCCGGACGGAGATCGAGCCGATCCCCAAGAGCCCGCACCGCCTGCAGATCCTCGTGCACGACCTGCCCTACATGGTCAACAAGGCGCGCCTGATCGAGCGCATCGCCGAGCTCGTCAAGGACAAGCGGATCGACGGGATCGCCGGGCTGCGCGACGAATCGGACCGCAAGGCCCCCGTGCGCATCGTGATCGAGCTGAAGAAGGAGGCCAACCCGGCCGTCGTCCTGAACCAGCTGTACAAGCACACCGCGCTGCAGGACGCCTTCAGCGTCAACATGCTCGCGCTCGTGCCGGACGCCCAGGGCCGCTTCGAGCCTCGCACGATCACGCTCGTCGCCGCGCTGCGCCACTACATCTCCCACCAGAAGGACGTCGTGCGGCGCCGCACCGTGTTCGACCTCGAGAAGGCCGAGGCCCGCAAGCACATCGTCGAGGGCCTGCGCCTCGCGATCGACCACATCGACGAGGTGATCGCGATCATCCGCGGCTCCCGCACCGAGGACGAGGCGAAGGCGCGCCTGATCGAGCGCTTCGGCTTCAGCGACAAGCAGGCGCAGCACATCGTCGACATGCGCCTCGGCCGCCTGACCGGGCTCGAGCGCGACAAGCTGGAGGCCGAGTACCGCGACCTCCTCGAGAAGATCGCCTACTTCCGGCGCGTGCTCGCCGAGGAGCCGCTCCTGCTCGCGATCGTGAAGGACGAGCTGATCGCGGTGCGCGACAAGTACCGCGACGAGCGCCGCACGACGATCGAGGCGGGCGACGACGACGAGATCGCCGACGAGTCCCTGATCCAGGAGGAGGAGATCGTCGTCACGCTCACGCACCTCGGGTACGTGAAGCGCCAGCGCGTCGACGCCTACCGCAGCCAGCACCGCGGCGGCAAGGGCGTGAAGGGGATGGAGACCCGCGAGGAGGACTTCGCGGAGACGATCCTCACGACGACGACGCACAACACGCTCCTGTTCTTCACGAACAAGGGCAAGGCGTACCGCCTGAAGGGCTACCAGATCGCCGACAGCAGCCGCCATGCGAAGGGCACGCCGATCGTGAACCTCCTCCAGCTCGAGGGCGGGGAGAAGGTCAAGACGATGATCAACGTCCCGTCCTTCGACGGCGGCGGGTACCTGTTCTTCGCGACGCGCGACGGCACGGTCAAGAAGACCGAGCTCGCGGACTTCGCGAACATCCACCGCGGCGGCCTGATCGCGATGAACCTGCGCGACGAGGACGAGCTCGTCGGCGTGCGGCTCACCGAGGGCGAGCACGAGATCGTGCTCGCGACGCGCGACGGCATGTCGATCCGCTTCAGCGAGACGGACGTGCGCGACACGGGCCGGAACACGCAGGGCGTGCGCGGCATCTTCCTGGAGGACGGGGACGCGGTCGTCGGGATGGCTCCGATCGAGCCGGGCAAGACGCTGCTCGTCGTGTCGGAGAACGGCTACGGGAAGCGCACGGAGTTCGAGGAGTACCGCGTGCAGGCGCGCGGCGGCAAGGGCCTGATCACGTACCGCGCGACCGAGAAGACCGGCCGCCTCGCGGGGATCGCCCTGGTCGACGACGGCAACGACGTGATCCTGATCAGCGATTCGGGCGTGATCATCCGGATGCGCGCGTCCGAGATCCCGGTGCTGCTGCGAAACACCCTCGGCGTGACGATGATGCGGACGCGCGACGGCCGGGTCGTCGACATCGCCGTGGTCGAGCACGAGGAGCCGGCGCCCGAAGACGACGAGGAGTACGGCGGGGAGCCGGAGGGCTCGGACGAGGACGGGGACGGAGGGTCCGGCGGGGCCGGCGAGGCCGCGCCCGGAACGGCCGGAGGGCCCGCGGCGGCTGCGCCGGAGGCGCCGGGCCGGCGTTCGGAGTCCGACCCCGTGGAGACCGACGGGATCTGACGCAGGGCCGGCGCCGTGCCGGAACCGAGGTGCGCACGCACGCGGGAACGCCCGCGCGAAGGGGGTTCCGCCGGCCGGCGGAACCCCTGTTTTCCGGGCTTCCGCGAGCCGCCCGGCGCCGTTGGAAGAAAATCGCAGGAACCGCAAAGTTTTCGTTGACAAGGTCCCCATCCGATGGTAGTTTGATTAGGCGCCTCGCGGGAGCGGGGCACGGACCTTGAAAATCGAACAGTGCAAACAAGACGAGCCAAGCGCGATTCCTAGAGAATCGGACAAGTAATCAAGGAGCCAAACAAGGCTCTCTGGAAGGAATTCGCAGAGAGTTTGATCCTGGCTCAGGACGAACGCTGGCGGCGTGCCTAACACATGCAAGTCGAGCGGGATGCAGCAATGTATCCAGCGGCGGACGGGTGAGCAACACGTGAGGAACCTGCCCTACAGTGGGGAACAACACCGG
>CAIXGU010000304.1 GCA_903919045.1 uncultured Eubacteriales bacterium
CAGGGCGTCCTCGAGCACCAGTCCCTTCGAGAGGCGCTCGTCGACGCGCAGCAGCGCGGCGATGCTGTCCGTCGTCTGGACGACGCTCGCCTCCAGCGTCGCCGCCGTCGACCGGCGGATCTCGTCGGACAGCGTCGAATAGAGGAGCGCGTCGTTCAGGAGGAGCGGGAGCAGGGCCACGATGGCGAAGTAGGCCGCGAGGCGCATCCGGAGGGTGCCGCCGCCGCCCAGGTCCTCGAGGGGCGGGGGCGGGTGGCCCGGCACGTAGCGGCGGACGCCGTCGAGCAGGTGGTGGACCGGGCGCAGCATGCGCCGCGCGACGAGCGCGGAGGTCGCGAGGCCGATGAGCACGGCCAGCAGCGTGGACAGCAGCACGAGGCGCCCGATCCGCGCGGCCGCGGCGGGCAGCGTGCGGGCCTCCCGGTACTCGACGAGCGTCCAGAGCCCCTGGTTCGCGGCGTACCGCTGGATGCGGTAGACGACGCCGCCCACGGCGAGGTCGAGCGTCGGGGAACCGTCGTCCGCGATGCCGGAGAGGGCCGCAAGGACCTGCGCGCCGGTCGCGTCCCGCGACCAGACGACTGCGCCGCGCGCGGGGTCGCCGACCGCCACGGGGGCGTCGGTCCCCAGGAGACCGTCCATCCAGCCCTCGTCCATGCCGAGCAGGAGGTAGTCCTCCTTGCCGTCGTAGCGCAGGGGGGCGAGGAAGACGAAGCGGTCCGCGACGTAGCCGGCGTCCTCGACGGCGTACCCGGGCTCCAGGAGCAGCGTCTCCCCCGGGGCCCGCAGCAGGGCGGACGACAGCGCGCTGTCCGCGATCCGCGCGTGGTCGAGGCCGATCCACCGCTCCTGCATGCGGAACGTCCGGTCCGGCGCCGCGATGTTCGCGGACCGGATCGTGGGGTACACGTCCTGCAGGTCGGAGAGGTACCGCTGCACCGCCAGCTCGTTCTTCCCGCGGAGGTAGAGGTCGTTCCGCTCGGCGTCGTACCGGCGGAGCAGGCCCGCGAGGACCGGGTCGCGCACGATCTTCGCCACGAGGCGCCGCATCTCGCCGATCGCGAGGTCGACGCGGCTGCGCACCTGGCGCAGCCCGCCCTCCTCGATCGTGCGCGCGTTCTCGGTGGCGATGCCGGCGGCGGTCCGGTAGAGCGCGTAGGAATCGGCGGCGAGCAGCGCCACCGCGAGCGCCACCGCGATCAGGACGAGCAGGGCCTGGAGGCGGATCGTCCGGCGCTTCATGCCGGCGGGGTCTTCCGGCCGAGGATCCGGTCGCGGTACTCGATCGGCCCCACGCCGACGTGGCGCCGGAAGATGCGGCTGAAGTGCCGGAAGTCCTCGTAGCCCACCCGGTTCGCCACCTCGTAGACGCGGATGTCGGGGTCGCGCAGCAGCTCGCGCGCCCGGGCGATGCGGACGGACGTGACGAACTCGATGTAGGTCGTGCCCGTCTTCTGCCGGAAGTAGCTGCTGAAGTACGTCGGGTTCATGAAGAGCACGTGCGCCGCCTCCTCGAGCGGCAGCCGGCGCCCGCAGTGCTCGCGGATGTACGCCTTGACCTGCTCGATCCCGCCCGCGGCGCCCTGCTTCTCGCGGTCCTTCTCCGCGACGCGGCGGATCATCTCCTCCACGAGGAGGGCCATCTTCTCCCGCGTCCCGGCGGCGTTCGCCGCCACGAGCAGCGGCCGCAGAGCCGTCGCCGCCTCGCTGTAGAAGAGGTCCCGCACGTCGTGGCTGCGCTCGCGGATCCGGTTCGCGGCGGACAGCAGCAGCTCGAGCGTCTTGAGATACAGGAACTCCGGGTCCGGGTTCCCGATCGCCCGCAGGCGGTCGAAGTGCCGGTCGACCGCGGCGAGCGCGCCCTTGAGGTTCAGGGAGAGCACGGCCTCCGCGAGGGCTTCCTGGATGCGCGACTCGTTCTCGTCGCAGGGATTGGACAGCGGCTTCCCGCCGTCGGCGGCCGCGGGGACGGCGGGCGGGGCGCACGGCGGCGCGCCGGTCCCCCGGTAGAGGTGGAGGGTCTGCGCCTGCGGCCCGAGGAAGAACCGGTAGCCGAGGGCGATGGCGGCCTCGTAGTAGCAACGCCGGAACTCGTAGATCCCGGCGTGGACGGCGCTCGCGCCCATCCCGATCGTCCCGTCCGCGGCGTCCTCCTCGGCGAGCCGCTCCCGCAGGGCCTCGCGGAGGCGCTGGGCGACGGCCTCGATGCGGGCCTCCTCGCGCCGCTCGTCGCGCGGCCTGCCGTCGGGGCGCCACTCGAGGATCACCGTGTAGACCGGGTCGGGGTCGATGTCGATCGCGTCGACGGCCTCCTCGCCGGCCGCCGGCAGGCAGAGCCGGACGTCGCGCAGGAGGTCGCGGGGGATCGGGCGCCCCTCGGGGAACTCGAGGCGGACCTTCAGGAGGGCGAACCGGTCGTCGGCGCGGACGCCGGTCTCGGCGAGGATGCGCTCGATGCGGGGCCGGTCCTCGTCGGTGTAGCGTCCGGTGACCAGGTCCTCGAACAGCTTGTCGCGCAGCTCCCGGACCTGCGCCCGGCGCTCCCGCTCCTTCTCCATCTCGGCGTGGAGCTTCGCGAAGGCCGACGAGAAGGCGGCGTCGGACGTCGGCTTGAGGAGGTACGCCGACGCGCCGTATTCGATCGCCTTCTGCGCGTACTCGAAGTCGCCGTAGCCGCTCAGCACGACGATCCGGACGTCCGGCAGCAGCCGCCGCAGGCGGCGCATGAGCTCGATGCCGTCCATCCCGGGCATCCGGATGTCCGTCAGGACGACGTCGGGGTGGAGCCTCCGGGCGAGCCGGAGGCCCTCGGCGCCGTCCGCGGCCTCGCCCACGGCCTCGAAGCCGTAGGTCGGCCACGGGATCTGGCGGGTCAGGCCGTTGCGGATGATCGCTTCGTCTTCGACGACGAGCAGGCGGAAGAGGTGCATACCCGGATTCTACCCCCCGCCGGGAAGCCCGTGCAACCGTTTGCGGACGTGCGCGCGCAAGTCGTTGAGAAATCCAACAAGAGGGTGAAAATTTCGCACATCGGGCCCCGACGCGCGGGCTACCATGGCGGCATCCGTCCCCCGGGAAGCGGAGGACGGCGGAGGTGCGCATGGTCTCCATCGGCGCGATCGGCTACGGACTCCGGGCGGACACGGTGATGCGCCGCCTGCTCGCGCAGGAGCGCGGAGCGGTCCTCGCCGCGGTCTGCGACCCCGACCCGGCCCGCGTCCGGGAGCGCCTCGCGGCGACGGGCCTCGATCCGTCCCCCGTCCGCTTCGTCGACGATCCCGATGACCTGCTCGACGCCGGCGGCCTCGACGGCGTCCTCGTCGCGACCCGCTGCTCCCTGCACGCCCGCGAGGCGGTCCGCGTCCTCCGGCGCGGCCTCCCCCTCTTCCTCGAGAAGCCCGTCGCCACCCGGTCCGAGGACCTCGACGCCCTCGACCCGTGGATCCCGTCGCACGACGCCCGCACCGTGGTCTCCTTCCCCCTGCGCGCCAGCCCCCTGCTGCAGGAGGCCGCGCGCCTCGTCCGCACCGGGATCCTCGGCGAGCCCGCGCACGCCGTCGCCTGGAACGACGTCCCCTACGGCGGGGTCTACTACCACGACTGGTACCGTGACGAGGCCGAGACGGGCGGGCTCTTCCTCCAGAAGGCCACCCACGACCTCGACGCCCTCCGCTGCCTGCTGCCGGGATGCCCCGTCGAGGTCGCGGCCATGGCCTCCAAGCAGGTCTACCGCGGAGACCGCCCCGCCGGGCTCCGGTGCGGCGACTGCCCCGACCGCGCCCGCTGCCCCGAGGGTCCCGTCGTCTCCGCGACGCGCGCCTTCGACGCCGCGCACGACGGCTACGCCGTCACCGACGCCTCCCTCTGCTGCTTCGCCATCGACACCGGCAACGAGGATTCCGGCAGCGCCCTCGTGCGTTACGAGGGCGGGCTCCACGCCGCCTACAGCCAGGACTTCCTCGCGCGCAAGGGCGCCGCGCGCCGCGGCGGGCGGATCTTC
>CAIXGU010000305.1 GCA_903919045.1 uncultured Eubacteriales bacterium
CCGTACTGCTTTTCCCACAGCGCGCTGTTGTCGATATCGTCGAAGTAGAGGCTGCGGATCCGGTAGGTCCCGTCGGGCCCCGCGTGCCCGTCGCGGCGCAGGACCGCGGAGAGGCGGTGCCGCAGGGCCGCCGCGTCGGCGGGCCCGATCCAGTGCTTCAGTTCGCTGCGGCCGCCGTCCATGTCAGACCCTCCCTCCGGCGATGGTGCTTTCGATCCAGGCCTTCACGTGGTCGATCGGGATCGCGAAGCCGAGGCCCTCGATGTTGGAGCCGGAGGACTTCGCGACGACGATGCCGATCAGCTGCCCGGCGGAGTTGAAGAGGCCGCCGCCGGAGTTGCCCGGATTGATCGCGGCGTCCGTCTGGAGGAGGGTCATGGTGGCGTCCGAGTCCATCGTGATCCGGCGCGACAGCGAGCTGATGATGCCCTGCGTGACCGTGTTGCCGAGCTCGAGCGGATTGCCGATCGCGATCGCTTCGTCGCCGACCACGAGGTCCGAAGAGCGGCCGACCTCGGCGACCGGAAGGCCCGTGGCGGCGATCTTCAGCACGGCGACGTCGTTGGTCGCGTCCGCACCGACGAGGGTCGCGGCATGCTGGGTGCCGTCGGACAGCGTGGCGACGATCTTCGTCCCGCCGTCCACGACGTGGCTGCAGGTGACGAGGAACCCGTCCTGCGTGAGGAGGATGCCGGCGCCGGCGCCCTGGACGGTGTACGTCCGGCCGCGCACGGTGACGGTCATGGTGACGTCGAGCTGGACGACCGCCGGGACGTCCTTCGCGGCGATCTCGGCGAGCGTGAGGCCGGTCGCGATCGCGGAGGGCGTTCCGGTCGCGGCGGGCGTGCCGGTCGCGGTGGGAACCGCGGCGGCGGTGGGCGTGGCGGTGGGGGCGACGGTCGGCTGGACGGCCAGGCCGCTGGCGATCAGGCCGCCGCCGAAGCCGGCGGCGCCGGACAGCAGCACGACGAGCGCCATGCCGAGGGCGAGGAGGACGTTGCGGGCGCTGCCGCGGGAGGAGCGGGGCGCAGGGGAGGGCGCGGGCGCGGGCGGTGCCGCCGGAACGGGTGCCGGAGCCTCGGTCGGGTTGGCGTTCGGTTCCATCGGGTCGGACATGGGCTCACCTGCTTTCTCGAGCCCATCGTACCAAGCGCCGGCCGCTGGAATGTGGAGAAGCCGCAACGCTTCGGTGATGGATCTGTGAGGCGTTCGCCCGCGCCGGCGTCCTCTCCGCGCGTTGCCGTCGGCCAGCGCTCGTGGCAGCGGGTTCCGGCAAGGCTCCTCCTCCGGTCCGTTCCCTCGACTATACGTGCCCGGATGGGCGTTTTCAACCGTACGGTCCCGGGTGCATGGATCGTGGCGAACGCGGCGGATGCAGAAAAGAGGGTCCGGCTCGTCCGCCGGACCCTCTCCCCATCCCGCTCGGACGGGCCTGCGGAGCGGACCGCGTCAGGCGGCGTCGATCGCGTCGAGGATGGCCTGGATCGGCTGGTTGCCGAGCAGCGTCTTCGTGCCGTGGGGGCCGTTGACCACGATCTGCGGGACGGCGGAGACGTTGTA
>CAIXGU010000306.1 GCA_903919045.1 uncultured Eubacteriales bacterium
GGGCTTCCCGTCCTTCCAGTAGTCGAACGCCCCGCGGGGCTGGGCGGGCTCCGACGCGAGCGCGACGACCGTGGCCGCGCCCACCTCGGGCGCGACGCCGCCGCGCCGGCGCAGGCGCCAGACCCAGGCGACCACGCCGGTCGCCTTGCTGCCGATGTCCGTATCGACGAGCCCGGGGTCCACCGCGTAGGCGCGCAGGCGCTCCGAAGCGCAGCGGGCGTTGAAGGCGTGGACGAACAGGACATTCGCGAGCTTCGACTGCTTGTACGCGGTCAGGGGATTGTAGAGGCGGCGCAGCATGGGGTCGCTCCAGCGGATCCGCGCGCCGCGGTGCGAGCCGGAGGAGACGACGACGACGCGCCCGTCGCCCGAGGCCTCGAGGCGCCTGCGCAGGGCCAGCGCGAGGCGGAAGCAGGCGAGGTGGTTCACGGCGAACTGGGTCTCGTACCCGTCCTCGGTCGCGACGTACCAGCTCGTCACCTGGCCTGCGGTGTAGACCAGGCGGTCGATCCGCCCGCCGAAGCGCGCATCCGCGAGGGCCGCGGCCTCCTCGGCGATGCGGGCGGCGTCGCGCTGGCGCCCGAGGTCGCCGACGGCGAAGGCGAGGCGGCTTGGGTCCGCGGCCAGGCCGGGGACGGCCGCTTCGAGGGCGGCGCGGATCCCGGCCGCGCGGGATTCGGTGCGGGCGACGCCGATCAGGGCGTACCCCTGGCGGGCGAGGGCGGCCGCGGCGGCGAACCCGATGCCGGAGCCGAGGCCGGCGACGACGGCGACGCGGGGGGCGGAGGGCGCAGGGGCCCCGGCCCCACCCGTGCGGGGCATTTCACGCGAGGTTTCCATGGTGTCTCCTTCGCCGCAGGGAGGCGGCCTTCCAGGGCGCCGCGGTCGCGCGGCGCCGGTTTTCCTATTCCAGCGGCGTCCAGAGGTCGACGCGGCCCGAGCTGCTGTGCACGCCGTCCGGAATCGTCGGGTAGTAGCGCGCGAGGAGATCGATCGCTCCCGTCGTCGTGTGCACCGAAAGCGTCGCGGCGGGGACGCCGACGGAGACGTAACTGCCCGTCGAGAGCACGTCGAGGAGGTCCAGGGCCTTCCCTTCCGGCACGCCGATCCGGATCTCCGTCACGCCTTCGTGGATCGCGACGAATCGGAAGAACGGAAGCCGGCCGTTGGGGGTCTCGGCGACGGTGAGGAGGCCGTCCGCGAGCGTGCAGGTCGGGGCCATCCAGTCCGGCGTACCCATCGTCACGGTCACCTCGTCCCCGGGGACCGTCCCGATCGTGATGCGGCTGTACTGCGCGTCGATCCGGATCCCCGTCACGCCGTCCGCGGCGAACGCCTTATCGGTCGCGACGACGTGCTTCGGCGTCCGGCTCAGCCAGACCGACAGGTACTCGATGCCCAGGTCGGTGGCTGCCAGCATCGCGGCGCCACCGCCGAACGCGAGCATCAGTCCGATCGCGAGCCCCTTGCGCAGGATCCTCCCGACGCCTCCCGCGCGCCGGCGTCCGGCCGTTCCAGACGCGGTGTCCGCGGACGCGGCGTCCGGCGCGGCCTTCCGCAGGCTCCGGCGCAGCATCCGCATCGTCAGGCGCGTGAGCCCGTTGCCGCCCTTCCAGGCGAGCCAGCCGCTCCCGAGGAGGGCGCTGCCGAAGAACAGGGCGAGGCCGGCGAGGCCGATCCGCACGTCCGACGCGGAGATCGGGACCAGCGGCGATTCGAGGATCGTGAGGGCCACGGCTGCGGCGGCCCCGAACAGCAGGGCGATCGCGACGAGGTACATCGCCAGGCCGGCGAGCAGCGGCAGGACGGCGGCGGTGCCGAGGGCGGCGCGACCGGCGGCCGACGCGATCGCGTTGGCCTTCGCCGTGCGGCGGGCGGCGGCGACGAGCGCGAGCGGGCCCGGCTTGGCCTCGGCTGCCCGGATCGAGCGCTCGGACAGCGTCTGCGCGACGATCCGCTCCGGGCTGCCCAGGCGGGCGGCGACCTCGTCGGCCGTGCGCCCGCTCTCGAGCGCGTCGAGCCAGTACTCCTCGTAGAATCCGACGACCTCGGCGGCCGTCTCCGTCGGCAGGCCTCCGGCCAGCGCCGTGCGCAGCGCGTCCAGCCAGGACGCCGCCTCCGGGTCCGGAAGGCCCTTCGCGGCCTCCGGCGGGGTTCCGTACTCAGCCATTCCCTTCCACCTCCTCGAGGATGCCGTCGATCAGCTTCCGGAGCTCGCGCAGCTCGTCCGCCCCTTCGAGCAGGCGGGCGCGGCCCTCCGGCGTGATGCGGTAGTACTTGCGGAGCCGGCCGCCGTGCTCGACCGCGTAGGTCGAGAGCGAGCCCTGCTCCTCCAGGCGCCGGAGGACCGGATACAGCGCGGTCTCGGCGATCGACACGACCTGGCCGATCCGCTCGGAGAGGCTGTAGCCGTACCCGTCCTCCTCGAGGAGGGCCGCGAGGACCAGGGAGTCCAGCAGGCCCTTCTTCAGCTGCGCATCCATCGGATCACCTCCATAACCATACTATACATAGAACAATATTGTCCGTCAAGCATTATTTTATAAGGATGAAAAAGGGCCGCCCCCTCTTCGGGAAGCGGCCGCTCGGAGCGCTGTTCGAGTCGCGGCTGCTGGGCTCGGCCCCCTACGGCACCCACTCGAGGACCTTGCGGAGGAAGCCCTGCAACTGGGGCGTCCGCGGCCGCGAGAACAGGTCGGCGCTCGCCCCCGCCTCGAGGATCCGGCCGTCGGCGAGGAACAGCGCCTGGTCGCAGGCGCGGCGCGCGAAGCCCATCTCGTGCGTCACGATCACCATCCGCTGCCCGTCCGCCTGGAGCTCGTGGATCATGTCGAGGACTTCGGCGGTCAGTTCGGGGTCGAGGGCGCTGGTCGGCTCGTCCAGCAGCAGGAGCCGGGGGCGCGGCGCGATGGCCCGGGCGATCCCGATGCGCTGGTTCTGGCCGCCGGAGAGCTCGTACGGGCGCTTGTGCGCGTCCTGGTCGAGCGAGAAGCGCGCGAGGAGCGCGTGCGCCGTCTCGCGGGCCTGCTCGGGGCTCTGGCCGTGGACGTGCACCAGCGGGAGGGCGATGTTCTGCTCGGCGGTCAGGTGCGGGAACAGGCCGCGCGTCTGGAAGACGAAGCCGACGCCCCGGCGGTGGGCCAGCAGCGCGCGCTCGGAGAAGTCGACCCGCTGCCCGTCGATCCGCACCTCGCCCGCGTCGGGCGCGAGCAGGCCGCCCAGCACCCGCAGCAGCGTGGACTTGCCGGCGCCCGAGGGGCCGATGAGGGCCACGGCCCGGAAATCGGACGCGTCGATCCCGACGGCGTCGAGCACCGTCTGCGCTCCGAAGCGCACGTTCAGGTCCCGGCACTCAATTCTCATAGGCGAACCTCTTCTCGAGCGCGCGGGACAGGAGCGAGACCGGGAAGGTCAGCGCGAAGTAGAGGACGCCGAGGAAGAGATAGTCGGTGGTGAAGGCGAAGGTCGCGGCGTTGACCTCCTTGATCGTCTGGGTCAGCTCGACGATCGAGATCACCGAGAGCAGGGACGAGTCCTTGATGATCGACGCGAACTGGCCCGCGAGGGCGGGCAGCGTGCGCCGCAGCAGCTGCGGCAGGACGATCAGGCGGGTGGCCTGCGCGGGCGTGAAGCCGACGGCGCGGGCGATCTCGAGCTGGGAGCCCTCGATCGAGTCCAGGCCGCCACGGAGGATCTCGCTGATGTACGCGCCCTCGAAGATCGACAGGATCAGCACGCCCGCGACGAGGCGGTCCTCCACGCCCCACGCGTCGCCGATGATGTAGAAGAACAGGTAGATCTGCATCAGGAGCGGCGTGCCGCGGATCACGTTGACGTAAGTGCGGCAGAGGTAGCGGACGGGCAGGATGCGGGAGCGCGAGCCGGTCGCCGACGCGAAGCCGATCAGCAGGCTCGCCGCCATGCTGAGGACGCTGAAGGCGAGGGTCATCCCGAACCCCATCGCCAGCCGGGTGCGGTAGGTCCAGAGGTCGGTGAAGTCGTACCGCCCCTCGACGCGCGCGACCGACAGGGCCACGAAGCCCACGAGGACCGCGGCGACGAGCAGGCCGTTCAGGAGGAGCTTGGCGCGTCCGTCCTTCGGGGTGCGGAGGAAGAGGCGGCCGATGGGCATCGGGCTACTGGCCCGACGTCGGCCAGGAGCCGTCCTTGTTCGCGAAGAAGAACGCGAATCCGAGCTGGTCGAACGTCGCCTTCTCCTGCTTCAGGTATTTCTCCGTGAGCCCGTCGAACCCGCCGTCCGCGGTGTACGTCGCGAGGAACGCGTTCGCCTTCGCCGTCAGGCCGCTGCCGGTCTTGAAGGCCATCCCCCACCCCTCGGCCTCCTGGCCGGGGAGGAAGAGCGCCCAGGTCTTGTCGGCGAACTGCAGGCTGTTGCGGTAGATCGTCAGCTGGTCGTAGATGAAGGCGTCGGCCTTGCCCTGGGTGACCTCGGTGACGCAGGCGTTCTCGCTGTCGAACGCGCGGATCGTGGCCTTCGGGAAGTGCGCGCGGGCGTAGGTGTCGCCGGTGCTGCCCTGCTTGACGGAGATCACGCGGCCGTCCGCGTCCAGGTCGGCGGCTGTCTTCACGGGGCTCCCCTTCCCGACCAGCAGCGCCAGGTAGGCCTTGGCGTAGGCGTGGGAGAAGTCGACCTGCTCCTCGCGCTTCGCGGTGATCGTCATGGAGGAGATCACCAGGTCGACCTTCCCGGACTGCAGCGAGGGGATCAGGCCGTCCCAGGCGATGTTCTGGATCTCGGCGGTCATGCCCATCGACTCCGCGAAGGCCTTCGCGATGTCGACGCTGACGCCGGAGGGCTGCCCGGCCGCGTCCTTGGTCTCGAACGGCGGATAGGCGAGCTCCATGCCGACCTTGAGGACCTTCTTCGAGGCGCCGGCGCAGCCGGACAGCAGCGACGCGATCAGCAGCGCGGCGAGGGCGATCGACAGGATGCGCTTCATCTTCGTTCTCCTTGTCCGGTCCGACGTCGCGGTCGAGCCTGGCCCCATTCTACCCCCCGGGCCGCGCGGGCGGCAACGGCGGCGTCCGCGGGGTCGCGCGCTCCGCGGAGCCGGGCGCTCCGCGCCTCCTACGGCGTCGCGGGCTTCGGCGGCGGCGGCGGGCCGAAGCGCGGGAGGGTCTCGATCTTCTTCGCGAACTCCGCGAAGGTGCCGGGGATGTCGATGCCCTGCGGGCACTTCGGGACGCATTCGCCGCAGGCGATGCAGTCCTTGGGCCTGCGCCCCTCGGCGACCGAGTTCAGTCCGGACATGAGCGCGAAGCTCACGCCGAGGCGCGACTCGTTGTAGAGGGCGAGCAGCTCCGGGATGTCGAGGTCCTGCGGGCAGCCGTCGCAGTAGCGGCACTTCGTGCACGGGACCATCCCGTCCTCCTTGAGGAGCGAGACGGCCTTCGCGAGCGCCGCCTGCTCGTCCGCGGAGAGCGGGTCGGGCTTCGCGAACGTGCGCAGGTTGTCCTTGGCCTGGTCGAGGGTGGTCATCCCGCTCAGCACGATCTGGACGCCGGGCAGCGACTGCAGCCAGCGGAACGCCCACGAGGAGACCGAGCGGTCCGGCGCCGCGGCCTGGAGGACCGCGTCCGCGGCGGGATTCAGGGAGGCGAGCCGGCCGCCGCGGACGGGCTCCATGACCCAGACGGGCAGGCCGTGGGCCTGGACGGTCTCGTACTTGCCCTGCGCGTCCTGCATCGTCCAGTCGAGGTAGTTGAGGTGCAGCTGCACGAAGTCGAAGCAGTCGAAGCGGTCGAGGAAGCGCGTCAGGATCGGCGTCGACGCGTGGTTCGAGAAGCCGAGGTACCGGATGCGGCCGCGGCGCTTCTGCTCGAGTAGGTAGGGGATGATGCCGAGGTCCTCGTCACCATAGAGGCTTTCCGTCTCCGCGTTGAGGTTGTGCAGGAGGTAGAAGTCGAAATGATCGGCCTTCGTGCGCTCGAGCTGCTCCTCGAAGATCACCCTGTAGGGCTTGCGGATCTGCGCGAACATGTTGCCCGGCATCTTGTCCGCGAGGAAGTACGAGTCGCGGCGGAAGCGCGGCAGCACCTCGCCGAGGATCCGCTCGGACTCGCCGCCGTGGTACATGTACGCCGTGTCGAAGTAGTTCACGCCGTTCTCGTACACATGCTCGAGGATCTCGACCGCCTTGGGGCGGTCGATCGGCGCGCCGTGGCCCGGCGCCGTGGTCGGCAGCCGCATGCAGCCCATGCCGAGGCGGGAGATCGACAGGCCCTGGAAATCCTTATGGATCATGGCGCGGGGTCCTCCTTCTCGTCCGTTCCTTCCTTCTCTTCCTTCGATTCCGGCGTCAGCACGATCCGGCCGTCGCAGACCTCGGACTGCAGGCGCCCGCGGCCCTGGAGGCCCAGCGCGTCCAGCTGGTCGCGCGGGAGCTGGAGCCGGCCCGCGGAATCCAGCACGATCCATTCCTCGTGGGTCGACTCGGGGTCGTGCGCGAGCGTGGCGCCTTCGGCGCGCAGCTGCTCGAGGCGCTCGCGGTAGCCCTGCCGCAGCACGAGCTCGCTGCTCGTGCGCCCGTCGCGGATCGCGACGACGCGCTCCACGAGGCGGGCCACCCGGCGGTCGTGGGTGACGATCACGACGGTCTGGCCGATCTCCCGGTTCAGGCGCCGCAGCAGGTCGTAGATCAGGGACGCGGTGCGCGCGTCGACGGACCCGGTCGGCTCGTCCGCGAGGAGCAGCGGGGGGCGGTTGGCGAGGGCGATCGCGATGCCGACGCGCTGCTCCTCGCCGCCCGAGAGCTGCGCCAGCCGGCTGCGGCGGCGGACCGCGAGCCCGACGGTCTCGAGCAGCGCGCGGGCGCGCTCCCGGCGCTCGCGGCGCGGGACGCCCTCGAGGAGCATCGGCGCCTCCACGTTCTCCTGCGCGGTCAGCCAGGGGACGAGGTTGCGGGCGTTGTTCTGCCAGACGAAGCCGACGGTGCGGCGCTTGTACAGCGTCCGGGCGCGGTCGTCCAGGGTCAGGAGGTCGTGGCCGTCGACGAGCAGCCGGCCGGCCGTCGGCCGGTCGAGGCCGCCGATCAGGTTGAGCAGCGTCGACTTGCCCGAGCCGCTGTTCCCGATCAGCGCCAGCATCTCCCCGCGCGCGACCTGCAGGTCGAGGCCCTGGAGCGCCTGCACCTCGAAGTCCAGGGTCTTGTAGATCCGGACGAGCCGCTCGCAGTCGATCATCCAGGGCGCGCTCATGCGTCCGCCCCCTCGTCCAGCGACAGGACGCGGTCGGCGAAGACCAGCATGTCGGGGTCGTGCGTCGTCATGACGATCGTGAACCCCTCGTCGTCGACGAGGCGCCGGAAGAGGCCGACGACCTGGAGCCCCATGGCCGTGTCGAGCTCCGCGGTCGGCTCGTCGGCGAACACGACGGCCGGGCGGTGGGCGATCGCCCGCGCGATCGCGACGCGCTGCTGCTCGCCGCCGGACAGCTCCTGGGCGCGGTGCGAGAGCCGGGAGGCCAGCCCCACGGTCCCGAGCACCTCTTCGGCGCGGTGCGTGCGCTCGCGCGCGGGGAAGCCGGCGACGCGAAGTCCGAAGTCGACGTTCTCGAAAGCGGTCATCGTCGCCAGCAGGGCGACGGACTGGAAGACGAACCCCATCCGGCGCCGGCGCAGCGCGTCGGTCTCGCGGTCGGGGAGCGCCGTCACGTCCCGCCCGTCGAACCGGATCCGGCCCGAGGTCGGCCGGTCCAGGGCGCCGAGCAGGTTCAGCAGGGTGGTCTTGCCGGAACCCGAGCGGCCCTTGAGCATCGTCAGGGACCCGCGCGGGATGGAGAAGTCGATGCCGCGGAGGACCTCGACGGTCTCCCCTCCCGAGACGAAGCAGCGGTGCAGGGCCTCGACGCGCAGCAGCTCCATCGTCATTCCTCCCCCAGCTTGACGGCCTGCGCTGCGCGGATGCGCAGGACCAGCCGCGCGAGGACGGCGAAGCCGACGAGCAGCAGGACGCCGAGCACGGCGTAGATCCGGACGGCGTCGGCCGACGAGGCCACGACGCGGAACGGGATCGCGCGCGTCGCGGGGTCGGACGCGAGCGAGAACAGCGGCACGTACAGTGCGCTCGCGAGGTTCCCGAGGAGGACCCCGGCGGCGATCGACGCGCCCGACACGAGGACCTGCTCGCCGAGCAGCATCGCGACCACCGCGCCCTTGCCGAGGCCCATGGCCCGGTACACGCCGAACTGGAGCACGCGCCCCTGCACGGAGAGGATCCAGTAGATCAGGAAGCCGATCGCGCAGACCAGCATGGAGACGAGGAAGCCGAGCGTCAGCGCGCCGTTGGTCCCCTGCAGCTTCGGGTCGTTCCGGGCCGCCACGATCCGCTGGTTCGACGACGCGATCGAATCCACCTGGATGCCGGCGGCGGAGATCCCGTCGTAGACCGTCCGGTCCGTCGCGCCGTCCGCGCGGCGCAGCCAGACCTCGTAGGGAAGCGCCGGGATCGACGTGCGCAGATGCTCGAGATGCGCCACGAGAAGCGGGGTGCGGATCAGCTTCCCGTCCGCTCCCGCCGTGGCGGGGGTCCAGCCCGGCCAGTGGTCGAGGAAGGCCACGACGACGCCGTCGACCGTCGCCCCTTCGACCGTGTACGAGATCGCGTCGCCGACCGAGAGGCCCAGGGAGTCGCGGAGGTCGGACGAGGCCAGGATCGCGTCCGGCATCGCCATGAGGGCGTTCATCGCCTCGTTGAGGCTGTAGCCGTTGAGATCGGAGCGCGTCCACGCCGTCCGTCCGAAGTCGTAGGGGTCGACGGCCATCAGCGCCGGCTGCGCCTTCGCCGAGCCGCGCTGCAGCGAGACCCGCTTCGTCCGGAAGACGCGGGCCGCGGACGCGACGCCGGGCAGCGCGCGGAAGCGGCCGAACGGGGGCTCGAGGTAGTGGGTCTCCACCGTCGCCGTGCTGTCCATCGTCGGCGACGTCGCCGCTTCCGGCACGGGGTTCCCGTTCTCGTCGTAGCGGATCCACCGCTCCTGCAGGACGAGGTCGGCCCCGAGGGAGATGCGCGTCGCATCCTCCATGTCGCGGTTCAGCGTCCGGGCGGCGTTGGCGTCGAAGAGGCCCACCGAGAGCGCGAGGACGAGGAACAGCATCAGGAAGCGCTCCTGCCCGTCGGTCCGGATGAGGCGGTGGAAGGTCGCGTAGAGGACCGGATTCCAGAGGCGGCGCCCCGCGGCGTAGAGGAGGCGCAGCGCGTAGGGGTAGAGCCGGAGGAACAGGAGGCCGGCGCCGAGGAGGAACACCGTCGAGGCGAGGAACAGCAGGCCGTCCAGGTTCCCGGAAGCGCCGGCGACGAGGCTCTCCGCGCGGGCCGCCTGCTCGGCGCGCAGGCGCTGGAGGGCGTACAGGCCGACGGCGAGGAGGACGAGGTCGAGGAAGAGCCGCTCCCAGAGGGGGCCGCGCGGGCGGCGGGACGAGCGCCGCTTCGTCTCGACGATCGAGATCCGCGACTGCAGCCACGCGGGGAGCAGGGTCGCCGCGAGCATCAGCAGCACGGCGGCGACGGCGTAGCCGATGTCGGTCGCCGTCAGCAGGATCGGCAGGCGCTTGCGGCCGATGAACTCGAGGAAGCCGTTCGACGCCCCGATCACCTGGACCATGGCGACGCCCAGCGGGGGGCCGGCGGCGAGCGCCGCGCCGCCCAGCAGGGACGCCTCGAGGGCGTACATCCCGAGGATGCGGCCGCGGCCCGCGCCGCGGCTCTCGAGCACGGAGATCGTCGCTGCCTCGCCGCGCACCGTCAGCTGGGAGACCATGAAGAGATAGAAGACGAGCATGAAGAGGACCGGCACGACGAGGATCTGCAGGAGGAGCCGGAGCTCCTCGGCGCGGCCGACGTAGGTGCGGATCACGGCGTCCGCGGGGAGGTCGAGCGTGAAGCTGCTGCCCGGCTTCGCGTCCTCGTCGAGGAGCAGGTCGTAGGCGGCGCGCAGCGCGCCCACGTCCTGGATCCGGAAGGCGTGGATGTCGAAGGCGGCGTGGACGGTCTGCTTGGAGACGCGCAGGTCCGGCGTTCCGGTCCCGGCGGCCCGGACATAGGTCGGATCCGCGAGGAGCAGGGGGTCGTCCATCAGCGTGGAGATCCGGTACCACGAGAGGTCCGAGCCTTCGGCGGGCACGTAGACGCCGACGACGCGGACCGTCAGGAGCGGAGCCTCGCCCTTGCCCTGACGGTAGCTCCGGATCTCGTAGTCCTTGTCCAGCGTCATCTCGAGCGCGTCGAGGTCGGCCTGGGAGGCGACCGTCTCGATCGCGCCGCCGGACGCCGCGGGGTCGTACATCCGGCCCCGCACGATCCGGACCCGCGACGCGAGGTCCGTGGTCGAGCTGATCGACAGGCTCGCGGTCTTCTTCGCCTCCCGGTCGGGCTCCCAGTACAGCAGGCCGATCTCCAGGGTCTCCTCCGCGAGGAGCGGCGCCCGGGGCATCGCCGCCGTCGCCTTCGCGAGGACGTTCTCCAGGGCGCCGAGGTCCGGCGGGGACGTGGAGTCCCCGAAGTACAGGAACGTCTGGACGAGCCCGATCGTGCCCGGGTAGCGCCCGGAGGCGGACTGCGCGTTCTCGAGGTCCCGCGTTAGGAGGCGCTGCAGGATGCCGTCGGAATAGATCGGGATGCTGCAGACCATCCCGACGACGAGCAGGCCGCCGACCAGGAGGCAGGCCGCCTTCCAGGCGTTGCTCGCGAGCTTGCGGAGGACGAGACCGATCATCCGGCAGGCCGCGTCCGCGTCAGCCGACGATCACGAGGTCGCCTTCGGAGACGCCCTCGACGATCTCGCATTCGGTGCTGGTCGTGAGCCCCACTTCGACGTCGCGCTCCGTGCGCACGCCGTCCAGCAGGAGGTCGACGTAGCGCCGTCCCGATTGCATGTGGACCGCGCTGCGCGGCAGGACGAGGACGCCCTCCCGGTGGTCCGAGACGAAGGCGCCCCGCAGGCTGATGCCCAGCCCCGCGCCTTCCGGCAGGCCGTCCGCGAAGGCGAGGACCGCGGCCTCGCGCATCGTCTTGTCGGGATCGTCGTAGAGCGTGGTGCCGTTGGCCACGACCGTGGCGGCATAGGCCTTCTTCTCGTAGGTGACCGTGACCTCGGCCCCGAGCGGCAGGCGCGACACGTCGCTCCCCTTGGCGACGAGCCGGAGGCGGGAGGTGTCGGCGACGATCGCGACCGTCGCATAGGCGCCGACGGACTCGCCGACGGCGTAGGAGCCCACGTAGGTGACCTTCCCGTCGATCGGCGCGCGGAGCTGCGTCGCCGCGAGCTGGTCCTTCTGGAGCGAGAGGCGGAGGCGCAGCTGCTCGAGGGAGAGCACCGCGACCTGGACGGTCGTGGCGTCCGCGCCCGTGTCCTTCAGCTTCTGGAGCTGCAGCTCGCTCTTGCGGACCTCGAGCTCCTGGATCCGGATCTCCGTCTTCAGCGTGCCGGAATCGAGCTCGGCGACCAGGTCGCCGGCCTTCACGTCCTGGCCGGCCGTGACGGGCAGCGATTTGAGGCGGCCGCCCTGCGCATGGAACGAGAGCGCGTAGCTGACCGACGGCGAGACGAAGAAGACGTAGTCCTCCTGCAGGACCAAGTCGCCCCGGACGACCGGCGTCGTCTGGTAGGAAACGGCCTTGGGCGTGATCAGCGGCGGGGGCAGGATCTCCTCCTCCTCCGGCAGCAGGCCGCAACCGGTCGCGAGGACCGCGGCGGCGGCGAGGAGGGACAGGAGCAGCGTCTTCGGGGCGCGGAGGCGGTTCGGATCCGTCATGGCGTCACCTCGGGACGGTCCGCTTTCAGGCCGTCCCGACCATCGTAGCACAACAGGACGGACGATTATCCACCATTCCGACCGCCGGACCCGTCATGGCAGCAGGGGACGCTCCCCCCGCTCGTGGGCGATCAGCGCCCAGGTCGCGTCGATCAGGTGCGCGAAGCGCGGGTCCTCCATGGCCCGGATGCGGAAGCGCTGGCGCGGCGAGTTGATGTCCTCCCCGCTCACCTCGAAGAACCCGAGGCGGGCGCACAGGGAGCGCAGGCGGTCGAGCTGGGCCGGCGTGTTGCGCGTCGGCATGTACGTCACGGCCTTCACCCCGTGCGATGCGAGCGTTTCAAAGAGCGGCTCGAGGAACGCGTCCTCGAACTTCTGCGCGGCCTTGTCGCCGGTCACGGATTCCGTCACGTCGCCGAGATAGGCGTAGCAGGGAATGGCCCCGATCCGCCGGGCGAACGCGACGAAGGCGTCGAGCGGCGGGCATTCGTCCGTCGCCGGGAGATAGACCTTCGGGAGGAACGCGCTCTTCAGGACGTTCAGGACGTCGTACTCGTAGAAGGGCGACGCGACGTCGAGCAGGGTCTTCCGCTGCGAGGCGCTCGGCGGGGACTCGAACTCCTCGAGGAGCCGGACGAGGCCTTCTCCCCTGCCCGCGATCGCGATCAGGACCTTCGCCAGCGCGAGGCACAGGTGGCGCTCGGTGACCGTGCCGCCCTCGTGGGCCTGGGACAGCGGCAGCACGTCCATGTCGAAGTCGAGCTGGACCTCGAAGCCCTCCGCGGACAGGAGCTGGTCGATGCGCGCGGTCATCGCCCGGTTGCGGACGTTGCGCCGCTCGCGGTACGGCGCGAACCAGCGCTGGACCTCCTCGATGCGGTCGTGCGGGAGGCCGTGCATCGCCATGTACGACACGCCGGCCTGGTCGGGGTTGTTCGTGCGCACCGCCTCGAACGGCGTGCCGGCCATGGAGACGCGCGTCTCGACGCCGACCGTCGTCGGGATCCCGGCCTTCTCCCCGGCGGCGAGGAACTCGCGGGCGCCGGCGACGCTGTCGTGGTCCACGATGCCCGCCGTGCACAGGCCCTCCGCGCGCGCGGCGTAGACCGCGGCGGTCGGCGAGTACGGCGAGAACGAGTAGATCGTGTGGATGTGGTTGTTGATCATCCGCGGGTCCGCTTCGGGGAACCCCGCATCCGGCAGGAGCCGCCCGAGGGCGTCCAGGCGGTCGGCGGCGCGCGGCGCGTCGAGCTGCGCGAGCACAATGGGGTCGATCATGGACGGAGCCTGCCTTTCCGAGGCCCGCTGGGCCGCCTCGTCGCGGGCCTAGCGCAGCATGACCTGCCCGCCGGTCACGGGAATCGCCTGGCCCGTCTCGTACGCCTGCTCGACGCAGTAGAGAATGGCCGTCGCGACGTCCGCCGGCGTGCACCCGCGGCCCATCGGGACCTGCGCCTCGTAGTGGCGGCGCACGTCCTCGACCGTCTTCGCGCCCGGGACCTTGCCCGCGCGCAGGTACTGCACGAACAGCCCGCGCTCCGGGTCGGTCCAGAGCGGCCCGTCGAGGAAATTCCCGGGGCAGACCGCGTTGACCTTGATGCGGTGGTGGACGAGCTCGAGCGCGAAGCTCTCGACGAGCCCGATGCCGCCGAACTTGCTGCCCGCGTAGGGGCTGTTCATCTTCGAGCCGGCGAGCCCCGACTTCGAGTTGATCTCGACCACGTCCCCGGTCCAGGCCGGGTCCGCGGCGGCCTGCGCCTTCATGATCCGCGACACGTTCTTCACGCCCGTGAAGAACGCGGTGTAGTTGACCGCGGTCACGAACTCGAAGTCCTTCTTCTCGAGCTCGTCGAGCGAGCCGGCCTTGAGGACGCCCGCGTTGCTGACGAACAGGTCGATCCCGCCGAAGCGCTCGACCGTCTTCCCGACCATCTCCGCCACGCTCGCCTCGTCGGTCACGTCGACCTTCACGGCGAACGCGCGCTCGGCGCCCATCTCCGCGGCGACCCGCTCCGCGAGCGGCAGGTTGAGGTCCGCGAGCGCGACGCAGGCGCCGGCTCTGTGCAGCTCCTCCGCGATCCCGCGGCCGAAGCCCTGCGCGGCGCCGGTCACGAGCGCGACCTTCCCGCCCAGGCGTCCGCGGCGGTGCGGCCGGTCCCCGACCCGCTCCGCGGCGATGCGCTCCCACTCCGTCATGACGATCACGGTGCCACCTCCCGGTCCATGTACGCGAGCATTCTACCATACGCGTCGTCCCACTTCGCGGCGGCCGCCGGGTCGGGCTCGAACGCCTCGATCGGGAACGAGTTCCGGACGACCGCGCGCAGTTCGTCCATGTCCCGGAGCTCGCCCAGGGCCATCGCCTGCAGCAGGTGGTTCCCGGCGCACGCGCCTTCGACCGGCCCGGTCTCCACGAGGCGCTGCGTCGCGTCCGCGGCCATCCGGTCCAGCAGCTTGTGGTGGATGCCGCCGCCGACGATGTGCAGCACGGGCAGCGGCCTCCCCTTCAGCGTCTCGAGGTGCCCCACCGCCCAGCGGTACTTGAGCGCCAGGCTCTCGAAGATGCACCGCACGACCTGGCCCTCGGTCTCCGGCTCCGGCTGGCCCGTCGCGCGGCAGTAATGCCGGATCTTCGCGGTCATCCCGCCCGGCGAGAAGAACGGGCCCCAGTCCGGGTCGACGACCGACCGGAACGGCTCCGCCTTCTCCGCCTCGGCGGAGAGGAAGTCCCAGGCCGGACGGCGCTCCGGCGTCGTCCACTCGCGGCGGCACTCCTGCAGCGGCCAGAGGCCCATGATGTTCTTCAGCGGCCGGCATCCGCCCTGCACCGAGCCCTCGTTCGAGAAGTTCGACGCGAACACGTCGTCCGTGCGCACCGGCGCGTCGGTCTCGACGCCGAACAGCGACCACGTGCCCGACGAGCAGAACGCGAAGTCGCCCGCGCCCGGAATCGCGGCCACGGCGGACGCGGTGTCGTGCGTGCCGACCGCGGCGAGCGGGACGCGGCCGACGCCGAGCTCCGCGGCGACGGTCTCCGTGAGGCGCCCGCGCAAGGAACCGGCGCGGTCGAGGGCCGTGAAGACGCGCTCCGGGATGCCGAGCGCGCGGATCGTCGCGCGGTCCCAGTCGTGCGCGTCGTGATCGTACAGATTGGTCGTCGTGGCGTTCGTGTACTCGCTGCGCTTCTCGCCGGTCAGCAGGTACCCCAGCAGGTCGGGCATCAGGAGCAGCGTCTCCGCCCGCGCGAGCTCGGGGTCCCCCTCGAGGACGCGCCGGTACAGCTGGTAGGCCGTGTTGAAGTTCATCGCCGCGATGCCGGTGCGGTCGAACATCGTCCGCTTCGGGACGACCTCCCACGCCGCGCGCATCGCCTCGTCCGTGGACTCGCGGTAGGCGCGCGGGTCCGCAATCAGCCGTCCGTCGCGGTCCAGGAGCCCGTAGTCCACCCCCCACGAGTCGATCCCGAAGGACGCGAGCCCCGGGCCGCCCTGCTCCGCATAGGCCGCGAAGCCCGCCTTCAGGTGCCCGAGCAGCCCCTGCGCGTCCCAGCGGAGGTGCCCGTCGCGCTCGACGGGGCCGTTCTCGAACCGGTGCAGCTCCTCGAGGACGAGCCGCTCGCCGTCGAAGCGGCCGAGCACCGCTCGCCCGTTGCTGGCGCCCAGGTCGAAGGCCAGGAGATCCAGCGTGCGGCGGGATGCGGGCGACGCGCCGCCGCGGACGGGGCTGCCTGCGGCGCTCACGGCGTGCCTCCCTTCTGGGCGAGCGTCTTGCGGTACTTCTCGCTCTCCCAGTTCGCGATGAACCGGCGCGCCGCCTCTCCCATCGTGGAGAGCGTGCGGCCGGACCGGCGGGCGTGCTCGGCGATGAAGGCGACGGCGGAAAGGGTCTCCTCGATCGTGCGGGCGGTCGCCTCCGGCATGCGGTACAGGACCGTCCCCGCGGCCGGGTCGGCGAGGCAGGCGCCTTCTGCGGGCGTGCCCGCGCCGATGTCGAACGTGCCGACGAGGAAGACCATCTGGTCCGGATACAGCGGCCGCTCGAGGAAGAACGCGCGGTCGTAGCGGCCGCTCCGCAGGGCGTCCGCCAGGTACGGCGTGGCGCTCCTCCAGAGGCCCTCGCCCGCGGGCGCGACCGCGACGGGCGGGAACGCGTCGCCGGACAGGCCGTACAGCGCGGCGAGCCGGGCGTTCAGGTCGGCGTGGATCGCGACGGCCTCGGCCGGGTCGTCGTGGTGGGCGATCGGGCCGTGGTTCTGGAGGATCAGCACGGCCGGGCGCTTCCCGGTCGCGGCGGCGACGCGCCGGAGCTCGTCGCGGATGCGGAACGTGAGGCGCGCGCCGGGGTCGACGTAGGGCACGAAACCGAAGGAATACGGCGCGCCGTCGAAGGCCTGCGCGAGCAGCGCGGGCGCGCCCTCGACGCAGCCGGCGAGGTTCGCGTAGACGCTGTGGGAATGGACGACGTACCGGTCGAGCAGCGAGTGGAAGCCGACCTCGACGGAGGGGCGCAGCGCCGGCATCCCGTCGACCGCGAGCGTCGCGGCCTTCGCGGCCTCGGAGCCCGCCTTCTCGACGTCCTCGAAGTCCGCTTCCTCGTGGGCCTCGTAGAAGCGGCGCACCGCGGCGCCGTCGATCACCGCGTACGCGGCGTCGGGGGCGATGTCGGACAGGCGGAAGCCGGAGGCCTTGATGGCCATCAGCCCGTTCCCCTCGCCGAACTTCGCGGACGTGTTGCCGCCGCCGCCCTGGACGTAGTCGGCGCGCGCGCCGACCGTGCGGGACATCTCCGGGAAGGCCGTGAGCGGGGCGCCGTAGGCGGCGAGGAAGGAGGTGCGGTCGAGCGGGGCGCGGTCCGGTACGGGACTTCCGGAAGTGGATGCCATCGGGGGCTCCTTTCAGCGCAGTCGATGCGTTGCCGTTTTCCTTTTCGTCTCAAGACCTTTGAGATCTCCAGAACTCCAGATCTCCAGAACTCCAGAACTCCAGATCTCAAGGATTTTGAGACGATTGCCTGCGGGAGTGGGTCCTCCTCGCTCAGCGCTTCGCCAGCACGTCGCGCTCGATGCGCGCGATCTCGCCGGGCAGGTCCGTCGTCGCGCCGGAACTCAGCAGCAGGTAGTCCCACACCGCGCCCACGGGCAGCGTCTTCCGCTCCTCGAGGAGGGCGAGGCGGCGCGTGTGGTCGCCGTCCCGCTCGGCCGCGCGGATCGCGCCGGCGGGCGCGAGGGCGGCGGAGAGCAGCGCCTTGCGGGCGTTGCGCAGGCCCACGGCCCAGGCGGCGATGCGGTTGATCGAGGCGTCGAAGTAGTCGAGGCCGATGAAGACGCGGCGCTCGAGGCCGTTCCAGAGGATCTCGTCCATGAGGCGCTGCAGCTCGTCGTCCCACGTGATCACGTGGTCGGAGTCCCAGCGCACGCCGCGGCTGACGTGCAGGAGCGCCTTGTCGACGAACTGCAGGGTCGCGGTGAGCTTGTTGCTGACGGTCTCGGTCGGGTGGAAATGGCCCGAATCGAGCGTGTAGGCGATCTTCCGCGTGATCGCGTAGCCGAGGGCGAACTCGTGGCTCACGACGGTGTAGCTCTCGAGGCCGACGCCGAAGAGCTTGCTCTCGAGGGCGCACGGGACGAGCTTCGGGTCGATCGGCGCGGCGAGGATCTCGTCCAGGGATTCGGTCATGAGCGCGCGGTGCGCGACGGTGTCGACGCAGGTGTCCTTGTACCCGTCCGGCATCCAGAAGTTCACGGAGCAGGGCTTGCCGGTGCGCTTCGCGAATTCCAGGGCGATCTCGCGCGAGCGCTTGCCGTGCTCGACCCAGAAGCGCCGCACCTCCGGCTTGAAGCTCGACAGCGAGAAATCGCCGTCCATCTTCGGGTGCGAGAAGTACGTCGGGTTGAAGTCGAGCCCGATGCCCTTCGCCGCAGCCCAGTCGGCCCAGCGCGCGAAGTCGGCGATCGTGTAGGCGTCGCGGTCGACGTCCGGGCGGGACTTCTCCGCGTAGCAGGCGTGCAGGTTGAGCTTCAGCGTGCCCGGGACGAGGGCCATCGCGCGGTCGATGTCCCCGCGCAGCTCCTCCGGCGTGCGGGCGCGGTAGGGGTAGTTTCCCGTCGCGGCGATGCCGCCCGTGAGCGCACCGACGCCGTCGAAGCCCACGACGTCGTCGCCCTGCCAGCAGTGCATGCTGACCGGGATCGCGTTCGCCCGCGCGATCGCGGCGTCGACGTCGACGCCCTGCGCGGCGAAGGTCTCCTTCGCGTATTCGTAGCCCTTGCGGATCGCGGTCTCGTTCATGTCCGACTCCTTCCCGAGCGGTTCGCCCCATTCCATTCTGCGGGGCCTGCGGCGGCGATTCCATGGACGGACCCGGCCGAAGGATTCCTTTTCCGGCCGCGGATTCCGGGCGGCCGGTCCTGCGATGTCCTGACGAGCCTATCCGCCTTCCATTGTAGAGGCCTGCGCAGCGCGTGTCATGGGAGGGCACGGCCGAGGAATCGGAGTTTCTTGCGGTCGCTACGGTCGGTCCGCGGCGGCTCCCTCCGACGCCGGCGCGGGACCGCCGGGCGCGGCGCCGTCCGGAGCGGCGGCCGGCTGCGCGTCGACCCGGTAGAACAGCATCGGGACGCTGCTCACGAGCGCCGCCAGCGCCGGAACGAGCGCCACGTACGTGTGGATGGCCCGCAGCACCGGCTCCGGCTGCGCCGCGTTCGCGACGTACCCGGCCGCGGACAGCGCGAGGCCGGCCAGCGCGGCGGCGACGGCGGTGGCGACCTTCCCGACGTAGGTGCTCGCTGCGGTGAGGACGCCCTCGTGGCTGCGGCCGGTGCGCGCCTTCGCGAGGTCGATCGTATCGGCGAGCATCGACGAATTGAGGACCTGCTGCATCCCCATCCGGAAGCTCATCAGGAAGAAGAGGGCGAGCACGGCGGCGAGGCTGCCCCAGCCGAGGAAGTACAGCGCGACCCCGAGGAGGCCGATGTAGACGTTGCCGGCGAGGAACAGCGTGCGCTTGGCGAAGCGCCGGCACAGGCGCGGGGCGAGGAGCGAGCCGACGAGCGTGCCGGGGACGGCGACGCCGGTGAGGGCCGAGACGAGCGCGAGGTCGCCGAGGTCGTATTCGGCGTAGTGGTTCAGCAGGTACACGCGCAGGCCGAGCGAGGTCGCGTTGAGGAACACCGCCAGCGTCAGGAGCAGGAACGGGCCGTTGCGGAAGACGGCCTCCGCGGCGTCCCGCAGTCGCACCTTCTCGCGGGGGGCGACGACGTGCTCGCGGACGAGCGAGAAGCCGGTCCAGTGCAGGCTCGCGGCGAGGACCGCCACGAGGACCGCGACGGCCGCGTAGCCCCGGTTCGCGGTGCCGCCGCCGAAGGCCTTGAGGAGCGGGGCGAGGGCGATGCCGCCGACGACCATGGCGAGGGTCGCGGCGAGGCGCGAGGTCGCGAAGATGCGCGTGCGCTCGTCGGAGGTGCGGGCCATCGCGACGGGGAGGCTCCAGTACGGCACTTCGATGCAGCTGAAGAGGATGCCCGTGAGGATGTAGGCGGACGTCGCGTAGACGAGGGCGGCCGCGCCGGAGAGGGCGGGCACGGTGAAGGTCGCGGCGAGCGCGAGCCCGAGCGGGAGCGGCGCGAAGAGGAGGAAGGGGCGGTAGCGCCCCCACCGCGAGCGCGCGCGGTCGGCGAGGAAGCCGATGGCCGGGTCGACGAAGAGGTCGACGAGCCGCGCGAGGAAGACCAGCCCGCCCACGAAGGCCGGCGGGAGGCCGAAGGCATCGGTGAAGTAGATCAGGATGAAGCCGTTCCAGAAGGCCCAGATCAGGTTCTGCCCGACTCCGGCGAGGGCGTGCCCGGCCTGCTGCGCTTTCGTCGCCTCTCGGAGCGGGACTGCGGTGATCTCCGTCGTCGCCATCCGGGTGCCCTCCTGCCATGGGCCGCGTATGGCTCCATTCTACACCTCGGGGGCCGTGCGCACGGGCGCTGCGGGCGCGCCGCGGGCGCACCGGCAGGGCGTTCGAGTCAGGCGTCGAGGAAGGAGAGCACCTGGGCGCGGAAGCGCGCGCCGTCGGGGTCCGACGCCGCATCGCCGAGACCGCAGTGCGTCGCGAGGAAGCCGGCGACGCCCTGCTCCCGGATGGCCGCCTGCATCGCGACGGCCGAGGGGTCGGCCGGGTCGTCGAAGCGCAGGGCGGCCGCGGTCGCGCGGGCGATCGCGTCGGGCGCGATGCCGTGCTTCATGCAGAGGCGCGCGGCGCCGACAAGGCGGTCGTCCGGCGAGAGCTTGCGGAGCGGGTCGCGGCCCACGCGGGCCACGGTGTCCCCGAGGCTGCGGTTGCGGAAGCGCCGCAGCAGGTCGTCGACGTGCGCGGCGAGCGCCGCGGGGTCGACGCCGAATTCGGCGGACAGCGCCCGGCTGGCCTCGCCCATGGCGGCGCGCGCGGCCGCCTCGATCCCCTGGATGCGCACGGCGTCGGAGATCAGGGCGCTGCCGGCCCGCCAGCCGAAGTAGGCGGTCGTCGCGTGGCCCAGGTTGTGGATGTAGAGCTTGCGCCGGATGTAGAACTCGAACGGCGCGAAGGGGCGCAGGTTCGGCACGGGCGGGACGGGGCCGCGGAAGGCGGCGGCGTCCACGGGGAGCTCGTCGTAGGGCTCGACCCAGACGCGCAGGAGGTTCCCCTCCTTCATCGCCTCGGTCATGACCGGGACCATCCGCCCGATCGACGCCTCGACGAAGCCCACTTCGGACGGCAGGCGCTCGCGGAGCGGCTCCGGCAGGGCCGCGGCGATCCACTCGGCGAGGCGCAGGTTCGCGTCGATCAGGTTCTCGGCGATCAGGATGTCGAGCGGGCGGGACGGCGTCGCGGCCATCCGGCGCGCGAGGCCCTGCGCGAGCAGCGGCGCGATGCGCGGGAGCACGTTCACGCCCACCGCGGTCGCCGCGGCGTCGCACGTCGCGATCAGGTCCGCGACGGCCTCCGCGTCGCGGCCGTCGACCGCGCGCACGCCCTCGACCCAGCGGTCGGCGCGCCCGTCGTCGCTCACGACGGCGAGCGGGTAGCGCCCGTCGCGGTTCAGCGCCGCGACGACGTCCGGCATCACGTCGATGAACACGACCTCGTAGCCGGCGTCGGCGAACACGGCTCCGATGAAGCCGCGGCCGATGTTCCCGTCCCCGTACATCGCGAGGACGGGGCGCTTCGGGGCGGCGGCGGGAGACGCGGGAGCCGCTGCGCTCACTGGCCCGGCCCCTGGCCCGCGTGGAGCACCTGCGGGACGTTCTCGTCGGGGTGCGCGGCCATGTACGCCTGGATCTCGGCGAGCGGCCGCATGCCGGTGGTCGCGCCCGCGGCCGTCACGCAGAACGTGCCCGTCGCGTTCGCGAACCGCGCGCACTCCAGCAGGTCCCAGCCCTTCGCGAGCCCGGCGACGAAGCCTGCGCAGAAGGCGTCGCCCGCGCCCGTGGTCTCGACGACCTTCGCCGAGCCGTAGGTCGGGATGCGCGCGAGGAACCCGTCCGCGCCGGCCACGAGGCAGCCGTCCTTGCCGAGCTTCACGGCGACGGCCTTGCGGACGCCCTTGCCGAGGAAGAAGCGGGCGATCGCGACGGGTTCCGTCTCGCCGGACAGCTGGACGGCCTCCTCGTAGCTGGGGAGGAAGTAGTCGAGGTGCGGGAGGCACGGCGCGAGGACCTTCATCCAGCGCCCCTGGCTGTCCCAGGCGGTGTCGAGCACGGTCGTCCGGCCCATCGCCGACGCCTCCCGCAGCAGCTCGGCCGCGGGCGCGCCGTCGAAGGCGGGCATCAGCATCGTGCCGGCGATGAAGAGGATCGGGGCGGCCCGCACGACGTCCATGTCGACGTCCGACAGGCGGAACTCGCCGTTCGCCCCGAGGCAGTGCAGGAAGGAGCGCTCGCCGTCGCCGGACACGATCACGAGCGACGCGCTCGTCCCGACGGACGGGTCGGTCGCGAGGCCGGTCACGTCCACGCCTTCGCGGACGAGGGTGTCGCGGATGTAGCGGCCGAAGCCGTCGTCGCCGATCTTGCCGACCACGCCGGCCGCAAGGCCGATGCGGGCGAGGTCGATGCCCGCGTTCGAGGCGCAGCCGCCGAGGAACAGGTCGATGCGGTCGACGAGCTGCAGCTTCCCGCGCTCCGGGATGCCGTCGATCGGGCGTCCGATCGCGTCCGCCACCAGGATGCCCACGCACGCCACGTCCAGCCGCTTGTCCATCGTCGTCCTCCTCCTCCGGTCCATCCCGTCGGGTCGCAGGGGTCCTCCCGCCGTTCCGCGGGCTCCCCTCCCGAAGTCTAGGGATTGCGGCCCGTTTCCGGAAGGACGGATTTGCGTTACGGCGCCGACTCGTTTGCGATTTCAACGGTCGCTGCGCCGAGCCCCGAGCCGGTCGCGCAGACCACGACGGGTCCGGACGAGCCGGCGCGGACGATCGCCTGCGCGCGGCCGTAGTACGTCGTGAACGTCCCGTCGCCGTAGCGCTCCGCGGTGCGCGGGTTCGCGCTGCCGAATCCCAGCAGCTCGCCGCCCTCGACCGTCAC
>CAIXGU010000307.1 GCA_903919045.1 uncultured Eubacteriales bacterium
ACCTCTTCCGCCTCAAGGCGGCGCCCGACGGCACGGTCGAGACCTACTACGACGAGACCTACGCCAAGACCGACCCGTACGTCTTCTACCGGTACCTCCGCGAGACGCTGTTCCATGTCTCGGAGACGTACGGCGACGCCGACGCCTACCGGATCCTCCGCCTGCGATACCGCCTCTTCATGGACCAATGGGCCTTCCGCCAGGGGACGCCGGTCCAGGTCGCGACCGACGTCTCGTCCTCCACGGTCCGCTTCCTCGAGGAGCAGAACTACCGGTTCCGCGGCGTCCTGTCCTCGACGGAGACACGGCGGACCTACCTGCCCGACGCGAAGTACGCGAGCCACGTGATCGGATACGTCGGCGCGATCTCCGCGCGGCAGTACGAGGAGCTGTCGGCGCTCGGCTATTCCCCCACGGAGATCGTCGGCCAATCGGGCGTGGAGGCGTATGCCGAGCGGTACCTGCACGGGGAGGACGGCCTCGTCCCCTACAACGTCTGGTCGACGGAGGGCGCCGCCGGGATCTTCTTCTCGGAGACCGCCGGACGCGCGGCCGTCTCGGGCAGCGACGTGCGCCTGACCCTCGACATGCGCCTCCAGCGGATCGCGATCGACTCGCTCGTGAAGAACATCGAGTACATCAAGGGCAAGCAGGACTCCAAGAGCAAGAACGACGCGGACTCGGGCGCCGTGGTCATGATGGACGTCCACACCGGCGAGATCCTGGCGATGGCCAGCTATCCGTACTACGACCCCAACGACTTCGCGCTCGCGCCGACGGACGAAGCCGCGGCGAAGCGGGTCGCCGCCTATCTCGCGGACGCCAAGGACAAGCCGATGCTCAACCGGGCGATCATGGAGAACTACGCGCCCGGATCGACGTTCAAGCCGCTGACCGCCGTCGCCGCCCTGGAATCCGGCGCGATCACGACGAAGTCCCTGATCCGGGACCCCGGGAAGGTGGACATCGGCGGCTGGACCTTCAAGTGCCTCGAGTACCCGGTGCGCGGCCACGGCGAGCTCACGCTGACGCGCGGGCTCGCGACGTCGTGCAACGTCTACTTCCACCTGATCGGCGTCATGACGGGCATCGACCGGATCGACGCCTGGGGGCGCCAGTTCGGGCTCGGGGAGTACACGGGCGTCGACCTTCCCGGCGAAGTGAAGGGCATCCGGGCGGGCAAGGAGATGAAGAAGCGCCTGCGCGCCAATCCGGAGGACCAGGTGTGGTTCCCCGCCGACACGGCGCAGACGGCGATCGGCCAGTTCGACAACAGCTTCACCGTGCTGCAGCTCTGCCGCTACACGGCGGCCCTCGCCAACGGCGGCTGGCTCGTCACGCCGCATGTCGTGAAGGAGATCGTGCGCCCCGACGGGACGCTCGTCCGGAGCGAGACCCTCGCCTCGACGAAGATCCCGGTGAAGGATGCGACGCTCGACGCCGTCCGGACGGCGATGAAGGCGGTCGTCACCGACCCGCAGGGCACGGCCCGCGGCACGTTCCGCGGATTCCCGATCGCCGTGGCGTGCAAGACCGGCACGGCGGAGACCGGCCTCGAGGACCGCGCCTCCTCCAACGCCCTCTTCATCTGCTACGCGCCCGCGGACAACCCGCAGGTCGCGATCGCCCAGATCGTGGAGAAGGGCGTGTGGGGCTCGAACACGGCCGGCATCGCCCGCGACCTGCTTTCGGCGTACTTCGGGCTGTCCTGACGCCCCCTCCGGCCCGTCGCGCCGACCCTGCGCCGCTCCCTTCCGCAGCCGCGGACCTCCGTCCGCTCCGTGCGCACTTGTGCCGCGCGCGCCGGACGTTTATCATGATTCCATCGAAGGAAGGAGGATGAGCATGAAGATCGTGCTTCTGGCCGACTACCGCAAGAACGAGCTCCTCGTGAATTTCTGCATCGCCTACATGCGCATCCTCGAGAAGCACGAGCTCGTCTCCGTGTCCAATACGGCGCGGCTCGTCCGCAACGCCTCCGGCCTCGACGTCGCCGGCCTCTCCGCCGACAACTCCGGCGGCCTCGAGCCGCTCGCCTCCCGCGCCTCCTTCAACGAGATCGACGCGGTCGTCTACCTCCGCGACCCGATGCTCGACGACTACGACCTCCCGAACCCGCTCACGCGCGCCTGCGACGTCAACAGCATCCCGTACGCGACGAACCTCGCAACCGCCGAGATGCTGGTGCTCGCGATCGACCGCGGCGACCTCGATTGGCGCAAGCTCCTGCGCTGACCGGGCGCCTTCCGTCGGAATCCACAACTTTTCCCGGAATTCCGCCGATTTTCCGATTTGACGCGGGGCCGCACGACCCCTAGAATCCTCCTGTACGCGTCCTGCGCCCGTCCGGGGCGCAGCCGGCCGACGGAGGTGTCCATGTTCCGCATCGTCACGAAGAAGGTCCTGAACCCCCAGGTGCAGCTGATGGCCGTCGAGGCTCCCGCCGTCGCGAAGAAGGCGAAGCCGGGCCAGTTCATCATCCTGCGCGTCAACGACGAAGGCGAGCGGATCCCGCTCACGATCGCCGGCTTCGACCGCGCGGCCGGCACGGTGACGATCATCTTCCAGGTCGTCGGCAAGACGACGCGCGCCCTCTCGGAGCTCGAGGAAGGGGACGGGATCCTCGACTTCGTCGGCCCGCTCGGCGTGCCCTCGCACCTCGACGGCATCAGGAAGGCCTGCGTGATCGGCGGCGGCCTCGGCACCGCTATCGCCTGGCCGCAGGCGAAGGCGCTGCACGACCAGGGCGCCGAGGTGCACATGGTCTGCGGCTTCCGCAACCAGGACCTGATCATCCTCGAGGACGAGATCAAGGCCGCGTCCGATCGGGCGATCGTCACGACCGACGACGGGTCGAACGGCGTCAAGGGCTTCGTCACCGACCAGCTGAAGGCCCTGCTCGCCGAGGGCAACCAGTACGACGTCGTGATCGCGATCGGCCCCCTGATCATGATGAAGTTCGTGAGCGAGGTCACGCGCCCGCTCGGCATCAAGACGATCGTGAGCCTCAACCCCGTCATGATCGACGGCACGGGGATGTGCGGCGGCTGCCGCGTCACCGTGGGCGGGAAGACGAAGTTCGCCTGCGTCGACGGCCCCGACTTCGACGGACACCAGGTCGACTTCGACGAGGCGATGCGCCGGTCGTCGATGTACCGCGACGAGGAGAAGAGGTCCGACGAGCTGCACCGCTGCCGCGTCGGCCTGGGAGGGAATCCGAATGCCTGACATGAGCCTCAAGAAGTACCCGATCCCCGAGCAGGCGCCGGACGAGCGCAACCGCAACTTCGCCGAGGTCTCGCTCGGGTACACCGAGGAGCTCGCGCGCAAGGAAGCCGAGCGCTGCCTGCAGTGCAAGCACAAGCCGTGCGTCGCCGGGTGCCCCGTCAACGTCGACATCCCCGGGTTCATCCAGCGGATCGCGAAGGGCGACTTCGAGGGCTCGTACGAGGTCCTGAAGGACACCAACACGCTGCCGGCCGTCTGCGGCCGCGTCTGCCCGCAGGAGACGCAGTGCGAGGAGCGCTGCGTGCGGGCGATCAAGGGCGAGTCCGTCGGCATCGGCCGCCTCGAGCGCTTCGCCGCCGACCGGCACATGGCCCTCGCCTGCGACGCGACCGCGAAGCCCGCGTCGAACGGCCTCAAGGTCGCGGTCGTCGGCTCCGGCCCCGCGGGGCTCACCTGCGCGGGCGACCTCGCGCGCCTGGGCTACGCGGTCACGGTCTTCGAGGCCTTCCACGTGGCCGGCGGCGTCCTCATGTACGGCATCCCCGAGTTCCGCCTCCCCAAGGCGATCGTCCAGAAGGAGATCGACGACCTGCGCCGCCTCGGCGTGGAGATCCTCACGAACCGCGTGATCGGTCGCGCCGAGACGATCGACGAGCTGCTCGGGGAGGAAGGGTTCGGCGCCGTCTTCGTCGGATCGGGCGCCGGCCTGCCGTCGTTCATGAACATCCCCGGAGAGAACCTCAACAGCGTCTACACCGCGAACGAGTTCCTCACGCGCATCAACCTCATGAAAGCCTACAAGTGGCCGGACTGCGACACGCCGGTCCGCGTCGGGAAGCGCGTCGCCGTGATCGGCGGCGGCAACGTCGCGATGGACGCGGCGCGCTCCGCGAAGCGCCTCGGCGCCGAGAGCGTGTCGATCGTGTACCGGCGCACGGAGGCCGAGATGCCCGCCCGACTCGAGGAGGTCCACCACGCGAAGGAAGAGGGCATCGAGATGCTCATGCTCACGAATCCCGTGGCGATCCTCGACGACGGCAAGGGCTGGGTGCGCGGCATGACGGTCGTGCGCATGGAGCTCGGCGAGGTCGATGCGAAGGGCCGCCGCTCCACGCACCCGATCCCCGGCTCCGAGCACGAGCTGCCGTTCGAGACGGTGATCGTCGCGATCGGGCAGTCCCCGAACCCCCTGATCCGCCAGACGACGCCCGGCCTCGAGACCCAGCGGTGGGGCGGCATCATCGTGGACGAGGCGACCGGCGCCTCCAGCAAGCCGCGCGTCTACGCCGGCGGCGACGCCGTCACGGGCGCCGCGACCGTCATCCTCGCGATGGGCGC
>CAIXGU010000308.1 GCA_903919045.1 uncultured Eubacteriales bacterium
CCCGCTGCGCGGAGCTGCTGTCGGACGCGCCGTCCTTCTTCCTGATCAACTCCTACACGACGGGCCTGTCGCCCGCCGTCCTCGCCGCGATCCTCGGGCTCGCCGTCGGCGCGCGCCACGGCGGGGGCCGCGCGACGGCCGACGAGATCGGCCTTCCCGCGGAACTGCGGCCGATCGTGCTCCCGTGCGGCGCCTCCGGCTGGTGGACGCCGTGACCGGACCCTCCCTCGCGGTCGTCTACGAGGACAACCACGTGATCGTCGCCGTGAAGCCCCCGGGCGTGCTCTCCCAACCCGACGGCTCCGGTGCGCCCGACCTGCCCGCGATGCTCAAGGCCTACCTGAAGGAACGCTGCGGCAAGCCCGGCGAGGTCTTCCTCGGCATCGTGCACCGGCTCGACCGGCCCGTCGGCGGGCTGATGGCCTTCGCGCGCACGTCGAAGGGCGCCGCCCGCCTCTCCGCCCAGATCCGCGAGCGGACCTTCGAGAAGGGCTACCTCGCGGTCGTCCACGGCCAGCCGAAGCAGGATGCGGGCGTGCTGCTCGGCCGCATCGCCAAGGACGCCGCGGCGAACCGCGTGCGCGTCCTCGCCGCGGACGGCGGCGACGGAGAGGAACCGGAAGACGACGACGGCGCGGAGGGTCCGGCCAAGGACGCCGCGCTGATGTATCGCACGCTCGCGACGGTCCCGGGTCCGCTGACCCTCCTCGAGATCCGCCTCGAGACGGGCCGGGCGCATCAGATCCGCGCCCAGCTGGCCGATGCCGGCCTCCCGGTCGCGGGGGACCGCAAGTACGGCCGCGGGGACGACGGCGTCCGGGACATCGCCCTCTGGTCCTTCCGCATCGGCTTCGACGCCCCGACGCGCTCCGAGCGGCTGGTCTTCCAGGCCCCGCCGCCGGCGGGGAAGGCCCCGTGGGACCGATTCGCCGCGGCCCTGCCGCCGCGCCGCATCCCCGCTCCGCCGGCCGCCCCGCGAACGGAGGCGCCCCGAGGATGACCCGCCGCAGCCGCCCTGCCCGCAACATGGGCCCCCGCGCCTTCCGGCGCCACCTGCCGACGCTGCTGCGCATCGCCCTGCTGCTCCTCGTTCTCTCCTTCGTCGGCCTCGCGGTCCTGCTCGCCGTGGACCTGCGCGTGGCCCGCATCGGCCGCGCATCCCTGCGCCCGATCGAGGGCCGCCGGTACGACTGCATCCTCGTCCTCGGCGCCCTCGTGCACGGAGACACGCCGAGCGCGATGCTGAAGGACCGCCTCGACGCCGCCCTCGCCGCGTACGCCGACGGCCTCTCCGACCGGATCCTCGTGAGCGGCGACCACGGCCGGGCGGACTACGACGAGGTCAATGCGATGAGGATCTACCTCGAGGAGGCCGGCGTTCCGCCCGAGCGCATCTTCCTCGACCATGCGGGGTTCGACACCTTCGACTCGCTCTACCGCGCCCGCGACGTCTTCCAGGTCCGCTCGGCCCTCGTCGTCACCCAGCGGTTCCACCTCCTGCGCGCGCTCTACATCGCCGACCGGCTCGGCGTCGATGCGGACGGGATCGATTCGACGTTCCGGGACTACGGGCGCGATGCCTACTACGAGGTCCGCGAGGTCCCGGCGCGCTTCAAGGCCTTCCTCGATTGCGAGGTCCTGAAGAGCCGCCCGACGTACCTGGGGCCGACGATCCCGATCTCCGGCAGCGGCCTTCCGACCCGCGACGAGCAGCCGTAAGCCGGGACCCCTCCCGTTCACCCTTCGCCTCCCGCGTGCTATCATCGAATCGTCGATGCCGGGGCGTCCGCCCCATCCCGCGAAGGAGGTCGATCCGATCATGAAGAGCCTCAAGGGCACGAAGACCGCTGAGAACCTGCTGAAGGCATTCGCCGGCGAGTCCCAGGCGCGGAACCGCTACACGTTCTTCGCCTCGGTCGCGAACAAGGAGGGATTCCTCCAGATCCAGGCGATCTTCACGGATACCGCGGACAACGAGAAGGAGCACGCGAAGCTGTTCTACAAGCACCTCGCGGCCGGGCTCGCCGACGAGCTCCCGGCGACCGTCGAGATCCACGCTGCCTACCCCGTCGCCTACGGGACGACGCTCGACAACCTGCGCGCCGCGGCCGCAGGCGAGAACGAGGAGTGGACCACGCTCTATCCCGGCTTCGCGAAGGTCGCGGACGAGGAGGGGTTCCCCGAGGTCGCGCAGACGTTCCGCCTGGTCTCGAAGGTCGAGGCGGGCCATGAGGCGCGCTACCTCGCGCTCGCGAAGAACGTCGCCGAGGGCCTGGTCTTCCACCGCCCCGACTCCGTCGAATGGCGCTGCCGCAACTGCGGCTTCCTCTTCACCGGCAAGGACGCCCCGAAGGAGTGCCCCGCCTGCAAGCATCCGCAGGCCTACTTCGAGCTGCTCAAGCCGAATTATTAGCTCGACTCCGATCCCTACGGGCCCTTGCGCGCGGGCGACGTCCGCCACTGCAGACGGAGCGACAGCGCGCGGTTCTGCCGCATAGGGCCCGTTGGATTCGAGACGTGGACGAAATTCGAACAATACGCTAGGAGGTACCTCCATGAAGAGCCTCAAGGGCACGAAGACCGCCGAGAACCTCTTGAAGGCGTTCGCGGGCGAATCGCAGGCCCGGAACCGCTACGCCTTCTTCGCATCCGTCGCGAAGAACGAGGGCTACCAGCAGATCATGGCCCTCTTCGAGGACACGGCGGCGAACGAGAAGTCCCACGCGAAGCAGTTCTACAAGTGGCTGGCCGAGGGCCTCGGCCCGGAGCTCCCGACCGCCGTCGGCATCGTCGCGTCCTATCCGGTCGCGTACGGCACGACGCTCGACAACCTGCGCGCCGCGGCCGCGGGCGAGAAGGAGGAGTGGACCGAGCTCTATCCTTCCTTCGCGAAGGTCGCGGACGAAGAGGGCTTCCCCGAGGTCGCCGCCACGTTCCGGATGGTCGCGAAGGTCGAGGCCGAGCACGAGACGCGCTACAACGCGCTCGCGGCGAACGTCGCCGAGGGCCGCGTCTTCCAGCGGCCGGAGAAGGTCGCGTGGCGCTGTCGCGAGTGCGGCTACGTCACGATCGCGAACGCCCCGCCGAAGGAGTGCCCGGTCTGCCGCCATCCCCAGGCCTACTTCGAGCTCCTCGTGCCGAACTACTGACGCGATCCGGAACCGGCGGCCCCGGGGGGCGCGCGCCTCGGGTCTCCTGCGTCCGGGCGGCCTCCGCCCGCATTTACGCCGTCGGCGCCGCCGTGCTATCATCCTCGTGCGGCGACGAGGTGTGGCTCAGTCCGGTAGAGCGCCTGCTTTGGGAGCAGGATGCCGCGGGTCCGAATCCCGCCACCTCGACCAAGGAAGGAAGCGGCTCTCCGGGATTCCGGGGGGCCGCTCCGCGTTTCCCGTAACCCGGTATCTTTCCAACGCCCTCCGGAGCCGGTAGAATCCCCCACAGGCGGCCGCTCCGAATGGGGCCGTCCGGAGGTGCCCGATGACGTTCCTCAAGCATTACCTGATCGCCCTGGTCGTCTTCACCGCGATCGACCTCGTGTGGCTGCTGTTCATCTCCCGCAAGCTCTACCAGGCGAAGATCGGCCACCTCATGGCCGAGAAGGTCGTCTGGCCCGCCGCCGCGCTCTTCTACCTGCTCTACATCGCGGCGATCGTGTTCTTCGCCGTGAACCCCGCCGCCGACCGCGGCTCCGTCCTCTACGCCCTCGGCGCCGGCGCCTTCCTCGGCCTCGTCGCCTACGGCACGTACGACCTCACGAACCTCGCGACGCTGCGCGCCTGGCCGGTCTCCGTGACCGCGATCGACCTCGCGTGGGGCGCCTTCGTGACCGGCGCCACGTCGGCGCTCACGACCTGGATCGGCGGGAAGCTCTAGATGACCGGCGCGATCCCCGTCGACCGTCTCCACCGGGCCATCCTCCACGGCGCGGCGCGCACGCGCGAGCGCCGCGACGAACTCAACCGCATCAACGTCTTCCCGGTCGTGGACAACGACACGGGGACCAACCTCGCGCACACCATGCAGGCGATCCTCCGCGCGGACGCCCCGCGCGACACGATCCGCTCCATGCTCCGCGGCGTGGCCCGCTCCGCGCTGGTCGGGGCCCGCGGCAATTCCGGGGCGATCTTCTCGCAGTATTTCCACGGCCTGTCCGCGGTCGACGCGGACAAGGGGTCCCTCACGCTCGACGAGCTGGCCGCGGCCTTCCGTTCCGCCTACGAGAAGGCGTACCGCGCCCTCGAGAAGCCCGTCGAGGGCACGGTCCTCACCGTGATGCGCGCCTGGGCCGTCGGCGTGCAGGACGGCCTCGCGAAGCACCGCACGCCCCACGAGGCCTTCGACCACGCGCTCGGCCGCCTGAAGGAGGCCCTCGAGGAGACCCGCACCTCGATGCGCGCGATGCGGGAGGCCGGCGTCGTCGATGCCGGCGCCCTCGGCTTCTACCACTTCATGGAAGGCTTCGTCCACGCCCTGCTCGGCCACGCCGACGCGGCGGCGCCCGAAGCCGTCGAATCGACCGACGCCCCCGCCGCGGCGCTGCCCGCCGCCGGGCACGCGTCGGCGGAGGACGCCGCGATCGCGTTCCGCTACTGCACGGAGGTCCTGCTCGCCTCGGACGGCGGCGCGATCGACGAGGAGGCCCTGCGCGCCGACCTGCAGGACCTCGGCGACTGCCTGCTCGTCTCCGGCGCCGACGACCTCGCCCGCGTCCACGTGCACACGGACCGCCCATGGGAAGCCGTCCGCCGCGCGTCCCGCCGCGGGAGGATCCTCGAGCAGAAGGCCGACGACATGGTCTGGCAGCACCGCCTGGCCGGCCCGCCCGAGGACGCCGTCGCCGTCGTCACCGACTCCGTCGCCGACCTGCCGCGCGACTTCGTGCACGCGCACGGCATCTTCCAGGTCCCGATCCACATCCTCTCCGGGGATGCGGACTTCCTCGACAAGGTCACCATGGACCCCGTCCTCCTCGCGGAGCACCTGGGCACGGCCTCCACGGCGCAGCCGAACGCCGCGGCGATCCGGGCCGTCCTCGAGCCGCTGCTCGCGCACTTCCGCGAAGTGCTCGTCCTGACCGTGTCGTCGAAGATGAGCGGCACGCACGCCCGCTTCCGCGAGGCGCTCGACGCGATGGGCATCCCGGCGACCCGGGCGCGGCTCGTGGACACCCGCGTCAACTCGGGCGCCCAGGGCCTGCTCGTCCGCGAGGCCGTCCGGCTCGTCGAGAACGGCGCGACGCTGGCGGAGGCCGCCGACGCGATCGAGGCGCTGCGCGAGCGGACCCGGATCGTCGTCTCTGTGCGGGACATCGGCCCGATGGCCCGCTCCGGCCGCGTGAACGCGCGCATCGGCGCGCTCCTCGTGAAGCTGCGCTTCCAGCCGCTGATCACGATCGACCGCGAAGGGGAGGGCTCGATCCAGGGCGTGGCGTTCTCGCCCCGCCGCAACCGCAGGCTCCTGCTCCGGTCGCTCAAGGGCCGCCGCGTCGAGAGCTGGTGCGTCGTGCACGCGGGGGCGCCCGACGACGCGGAGGCGCTCCGCCGGGAGCTGGCGCCGCGTCTCGGCGCGGAGCCGGCCTTCGTGACGGAGATCTCCTCCGTCGTCACGTTGTTCGCCGGCAAGGGCAGCGTCGCCGTGGCCTACGTCGAGCAGGCCCGGACCCGGGCATAGGCGCACCGTGCCCGCGCAGCAGCTCCTCGTCCTGGCCTCTTTGGCCGTCGTCTTCGCCGCGACGTTCGCCGTCGCGACGCTGCGGCTGAACCACGGGTACGTCGACATCGCCTGGGGGCTCTCCTTCGTCGCCGCCGCCGTCGTCTCGTACGCGCTCGGTGCGCCGAAGGGGCCGATCCCCCTCGTCGCCACCTTCCTCGTCGCGGCCTGGGGCCTGCGCCTCGCGTACCACGTGGGCCGGCGCAACGTCGGGAAGCCCGAGGACTTCCGCTACGCGCACATGAGGAAGTCGTGGGACCCGAAGACGTTCCACCTCCGGATGGCCGGGCAGGTCTATCTCCTGCAGCTCGTCCTCGCGTTCCTGATCGTCTGGCCGACGGTCCGCACGAACCTGGCCGACGCGCCGTCGTGGAACGCCGGAGCGACGGCCGCCGTCGCCGCCTGGGCGGCGGGCTTCCTGTTCGAGACGGCGGGCGACGCCCAGCTGGCGCGCTTCAGGGCCGACCCCGCGAACAGGGGGCGCCTGATGACCCGCGGCCTCTGGGCGCTCACCCGCCACCCCAACTACTTCGGCGAGGCGCTGCAATGGTGGGCCCTGTTCGGGCTCGCCCTCGCCGCCGGCCGGGAGGCCTGGCTCGTCGAGAGCCCGCTCGTCATCACGCTGTTCCTGCTGTTCGTCTCGGGGGTCCCGCTCCTCGAGCGCAAATACGCCGGCCGCCCCGATTGGGAGGCGTACCGGCGACGCACGTCGATCTTCGTGCCCTGGTTCCCTCGTCGCTCGAAGGACGGCCCGGACGGCTCCGCCGCTCCGCACGGTCCGGGCGCCGGTCTCTAGGCTTCCGGCGGCCCCTTCCTCCTCCGCGGCAGGATCGGCTTCTCGGTCCCCGCGGCCAGGCGCTTCACGTTCTCCCGGTGCGCGAAGGCGACGAGGCCCGCGCATGCGGCCGCGAAGAGCGTGGCGGCGAGCCACGGCGCGTTCCGGAGGAGGGCGATCCCGAGCGTC